>NZ_CP059493.1:3300000-3546809 GCF_014042015.1 Actinotalea sp. JY-7876
CGCGGAACCCGCATGGGCGCCGTCTCGCCATGAGGACGATCATGATCGCGGCGGTCCGCAGTGCCGCCGCGCAGCCCTCGCGCGGAGCCCCGTGCCGTGCGCGGAGCGTCGTGTCACGAGCGTGGAGCGTGGTGCCGCGACACACCGGCGTGTCGTGGCACGGCGCTCCACGCTCGGGTCCGGGCGGTGGGCCGGAGGGCGGACGGGCCCCCTGCGGGGTCGGCGTGCGGAGCCTCGTGACCTGCGCGGAGCACCGTGCCGTGCGCGGAGCGTCGTGCCGCACCGCGGCTCGCCCCCGCGGAGCCCCGTGCCGTGCGCGGAGCACCGTGTCGCACCGCGGAGCGTCGTGCCACGAGCGTGGAGCGTGGTGCCGCGACACACCGGCGTGTCGCGGCACGGCGCTCCGCGCTCGGGGTCGGGCACGGGCGGGCGGGCGGGTGGGCCGTGGCCGGGGGTCAGGTGCGGGCGGTCCAGATGAGGAGCATCGTGACCAGGAAGCCCACGGCGTAGTTGACGCCCAGGAACTGACGCCAGCCGCGGTTGGCGACCTCCGCATCGGCGTCGGAGACCGAGCGGTACGGCCACACGACCACCACGTAGGGCAGCACGAGAACCGCCGCCAGCGGTCCCGGCCACGGCGTCGCGAGCATCAGCGCCCCGCCGGCCAGGTACAGCGCGATCGCGAGCCGGACCGTGGCCCGTCCGCCCAGGACCGTCGCGACGGAGCCGATGCCCGCCGCACGGTCCGGTGGGATGTCCTGCACGGCGCCGAACGCCTGGCTCGCCGCGCCCCACAGGAAGAACGCCGCGAGCACCAGCGAGGCGCCGCGGCCGATCGGCTCGCCCGCGAGCACCAGTCCGTACAGCGCGGGCGAGACGAAGTGGGTGCTCGAGGTCAGCGAGTCCAGGACCGGCCGCTCCTTGAACCGCAGCCCGGGCACCGAGTAGGCGAGCACCGCGAACAGGGACACGGCCAGCACCGCCCACGACGCGGGCGAGCCGACGGCGACGAGGTAAACCACGAACGGCACCGGCAGCAGCGTGGCCGCCAGCAGCGTGGTGCGGTGCACCCGCCGGTCCAGCAGGGCGCCCTCGACGCCGCCCTTGCGCGGGTTCGCGAGGTCGGACTCGTAGTCGAAGACGTCGTTCACGCCGTACATGAGCAGGTTGTACGGGACGAGGAAGAAGAGGGTGCCCACCACCAGCCGGACGTCGACCTCGCGCGTGGCCATCACGTACGCGGCGGCGAACGGGTAGGCCGTGTTCACCCAGCTCAGCGGGCGCGACGCGACCAGCAGCTGGCGCACGACGCCGGCGCGCGGCCGCGGCGGGGCGGCGGTCACCGGTCGACCCCGCCTGCACCCGCCCCGCGGCGCCGCCCCAGCAGGTGCCACAGGGCGGGCAGCAGGAGCGCGACGGCGAACGGGTAGCCCAGGTCCTCGACCGGTGCGCGCCCGACCCGGAGCCCCACGAGGTGCGCGTCGTCGAACTCGAAGAGCCCTGCCGCGATCATGAGGTTGTCGAACACCAGGGTCATCACGGCCAGCACGAGCATCGACCACGCGATCGCCCGGAGCGAGGGCCGCACCCCCCGCGCGTGCGCGAGGGCCACCACCGCCCCGGCCACGGCGAGGAAGACGACGTCGAGCACCAGGTAGGTCATCGCCGCACCTCCCCCGCCGACGCGGCGCCCGCACCGCGGGCCGCCCGGCCACCTCGCGCACCCCAGCGCGCGAAGGCCACGTAGAGATTCATCGTGAGGTAGCACAGCAGGGTGAGGAAGCCGATCTCCTCGATCGGCAGCTCGGGCGCCAACAGGATGCCGGTCATGAACGGCGTCTGGCCCCGGAAGAAGATCCCCAGGTCGACGCCGATGAGGTCCCACACCACGAGGAACGCGACCCCGGCCACGAGCACGACGGCGGCCCGGCGGGCGTCGGCGAAGAAGAACAGCCGGAACCGGTGGTCGAGGACCGCCATCCCGCCGATCGACACCAGGAGCGCAGCCGCGTACGCAAGGCTCATGACGCGACGGTACCCACGGCGTCGTCCGCGCGGTCGCCGGCGTCATCCGCGCGGCCGGCCACCGACGCACCCCGCGGTGCGCCGCGCCGCAGCGGCTCGGGCAGCGGCTCCGGCAGGGGCCCCGTCGACGTGTCGCCGCGCAGCCGCTTGACCACGAGCTCCGCGCTGATGAGGCACATCGGCAGCCCGATGCCGGGGATCACGGAGCCGCCCGCGTGCAGCAGGCCCTCGACGGCGCGGGACGCGTTGCCCGCCCGGAACATCGCGCTCTGCGCGAGGGTGTGCGCCGGGCCGAGCGCCGTGCCGCGCCAGGTGCCGAGGTCGTCGGCGAAGTCGGCCGGGCCGATGGTGCGGCGCACGACGACGCGGTCGGCCAGGTCCGGCACGCCGGCCCACCGGGCGATCTGGGCGATCGCGGCGTCCGCGACGCCCTCGACCCACGGGTCCCCCGCACCGCCGACGCCACCGCGGCCCAGCTCCGGGTCCGGCGGCACGGGCACGAGCACGAACAGGTTCTCCGAGCCGGGCGGCGCCACGTCGGGGTCGGTCGCGCTGGGCCGGCAGACGTAGAGCGACACCGGGTCCGGCACCGTCGTCCCGTCCGGCACCGTCCCGTCCCGCCCCGTCGTCCCGTCCGGCGCCGGACCCGCCCCGCCCCGGCCGCGCGGCGGGAAGATCCGGTCGAAGCCCTCCTGCCAGTCGCGGGTGAACAGCAGCGTGTGGTGCTCCAGCTGCGGCAGCCCGCCGCGGACGCCCAGCAGCACGAGCACGGCGCTCGGTCCCGGCACCTGCCGGTCCCACCAGCGCTGCGAGTGCGAGCGCAGCTCCGGGGGGAGCAGCGCGGTCTCGGTGTGGTGCAGGTCGGCGGTCGAGACCACGACGTCGGCCGGGGTCCAGTGCTCGCCCTCGGCGTCGGTCCAGCGCACGCCCGTGACCCGCGCCCTCACGCCGGGGACCTGGCGGCCCCGCGCGGCCGCCCGGGCCCGCGCCGCGGCCGCGAGCACGGCCGTCCCCCGCCCGCCGTCGGTGGGTGCGGCGGCCCGGGTCGTGATGGCCGTGGCGCGGGCGCCGGTCCGCACGTCGGCGCCCTCGGCGACCGCGAGCCCGTGGACCGCCTCGATGAGGCGGGTGAACCCGCCCTGCGGGTAGAGCACGCCGTCGGCCAGGTCGAGGCGGCTCATGAGGTGGTACATCGACGGCGTCAGCCGCGGCGCCGAGCCGAGGAACACGGCCGGGTAGCCGAGCACCTGCCGCAGCCGCGGGTCCCGGAACCGGGCGCCGACGTGGTCCTCCAGCGAGCGGGTCAGCAGCGCCGCCAGGCGCGGCAGGCGCGTGACGACGTCACGGTGGGCCAGCGGCCGCAACGACGCGTAGGTCGTGTAGAGGAAGTGCCGCAGGGCCATCGCGTAGGTGTCCTCGGCGACCTCGAGGTACGCCTCGAGCGCCGCGCCGGCACCGGGCTCGAGGTGCTCGAACAGCGCGACGTTCGCCGCCCGGTCGGCGGCGACGTCGAGGGTCCCCGCGCCCTCGAAGTACACGCGGTACCCGGGGTCGAGCCGCACGAGGTCGAGCTGCTCCGCGGCCGATGTGCCGAGCAGCCGGAAGAAGTGGTCGAACACCTCCGGCATGAGGTACCAGGACGGCCCCGTGTCGAAGCGGAACCCGTCCGCGGCCCACGACCCGGCACGCCCGCCGACGGCGTCGCGCGCCTCGAGCACCGTCACCTCGTCGCCCTCGCGCGCGACGAGCGCCGCGGTCGCGAGCCCGGCGATCCCCCCACCGATGACGACGACGCGCCGCGGACCCGGCCCCCCGGCGGTCCGCCGACGCGTCGTCGTCACCGCGCCACCGGGAGCAGGGCCCCGGCCGCGACGCGCGCCTTGACCGTGGCCGGGACGCGCACACGCGTGTGCGAGATCCGGACGGCAGGCGTGCGCTCCAGGCGCCGCGTGAGCTCGGCGAAGAGCCCGTACGCGAGCGCGACGGCTCGCCGGGCGGACGGCGGCAGCCCGGGAAGGGCCTGCGCGGCCAGGCGCAGGTCCGCGTGGATGTCGGCGAGGATCGCCGCCTTCTGCGCCTCGGTCAGGCTCGCGGGGTCGACGTCGACGAAGTACCGCCGGCCGAGCCGCTCGCTGTCGTCCGCGAGGTCGCGCAGGAAGTTGATCTTCTGGAACGCCGCACCGAGGGCGCGGGCGCCGGGTGTGAGCCGCGCGTACGCACGCTCGCGCCCCGGTTCGGGCAGGTCGAGGAGGAACACGCGCAGGCACATGAGCCCGACGACCTCGGCGGAGCCGTACACGTAGTCGCGCAGGCTGTCGGCGTCGTGCACGGTGCGGTGCAGGTCCGTGCGCATCGACGCGAAGAAGGGCCGGGTCAGCTCGGTGCCGATCCCCGCCTCGGCCGCGGTGCGCGCGAACGCGTGGACCAGCACGTTGGTGCTGTAGCCGCGGGCGACGGCGCGGTCGGTCTCGGCCTCGAGGTCGTCGAGCAGGGCCTGCGCGACGCCGGCCGCCCCGGCCTGCGTCGCGGCGCCGTCGACCACCTCGTCCGCGAGCCGCACGAGGGCGTAGACGGTGCGGATGCGGGTGCGCGCGGGCTCGCTCAGCAACCGGGTCGCGAGCCCGAAGCTCGTCGAGTACTCGCGCACGACGACGCCGGCGGCCCGCTCGGCCACGGTGTCGTACAGGCTCAGCCGGTCTGTCGGTCGGTGCTGCACCGGGCCTCCTCGACGTGCCGTCCGACGTCACGCAGCGCGCGCTCGACCTGTGCCGCGACGGCCGCGACGACGTGCCCCGCGCCCGCGGGCAGCGAGCCGTCCGAGGACCGCGCGGCGACGAGCGCGAGGTCCGCGCTCACCGCGTCGGCGACCATCGCGGGGGCGACCGAGCGCGCGAGCGCCCGTCGCAGCCGCGCGGCGGTCACCTGGTCCAGGTCGGGACGGCCGACGTGGTCCGCGAGATCGGCCCACACGGGCAGCTCGCGCGCGTGGATCATCAGCGGCGTGCGCTTGCCCTCCCGCAGGTCGCTCAGGTTGCTCTTGCCCGTCTCGGACTCGGGCGCGAAGACGCCGAGCAGGTCGTCGACGAGCTGGAACGCGCGCCCGAGCAGGCGGCCGACGTCGTCCAGCTCCTCCTGCACCGCGGTGCTCGCCCCCGCGACGATGGCGCCGGCCCGCAGCGGGGCGCGGAAGGAGTACATCGCCGTCTTCGACTCCGCGACGCGCATCGACTCCTCGAGGGTCGGCTCCTGGAGCCCGAGCCCGAAGGCCGTGTCCGCCAGCTCGCCGCCGGCCGAGACGAGCAGCACCTCCTCCAGCAGGTCGCGCAGCGCGTCGCGCTGCGCCACCGGCAGGTCGGCGCCGCCGATCAGGCGGTGCGCCTGGCTCAGCGCGAGGTCTCCCGCCAGGACGGCCGCCGCCTCCGACCACCGGTCCGCCAGGGGGGCGGCGTTGCCCGCCGCGAGCGCCTCGCCCCGCATGGTCGCCGCGAGGTTCGGCTCGCCGCGGCGGACCGAGTCGTGGTCGATGAGGTCGTCGTGCACGAGGAAGGCGGTGTGGAGCATCTCGAAGCCGGCGCCCACGCTGACCGCCGCCTCGGGCTGGTCGCCGCCCAGCCGCGCGTGCAGCCGCACGACGATCGCCGAACGGAAGCGCTTGCCGCCGCGCACGCTGCGCGCGATCTCCGACCACAGCCGCACGTAGGCGGGACCGAACGACTCCGCGCGGTCGAGCGCCGCGCTGAGCACGCCGTCGAGCAGTCGGTCGACGGGCAGGGTGACGTCGCGCAGGTCGGCCAGGACGTCGGGGCCCGGCACCGGTCCGGCACGGGTCCCGGTCGCGCGGCCCGTGCTGGTGGCGGTCATGGCCGGCTCGCGGCGAGGATCGGCAGCTGCGCCGCCGAGCTGACGAGCCACGGGCTGAGCGCCCACGGCGCCGCGTCGACCGCCCGCCGCAGCGCGTCCGTGGTGACCCAGGCGACGTCCATGACCTCGTCGGGGTTCGGCGCCGGCTCGCCGAGGGCGCGCGCGGTGTAGATCGGGCAGATCTCGTTCTCGACCACGCCCGACGCGTCGGTCGCCCGGTACCGGAAGTCGGGCACGACCAGCTCGAGGTCCGTCAGCTCGAGCCCGAGCTCGAAGGCGGCCCGGCGGCGGACCGCGTCCTCGATCGCCTCGCCCGGTCCCGGGTGACCGCACACGCTGTTGGTCCACACGCCGGGCCAGGTCTTCTTGCTCAGCGCTCGGCGCGTGACGAGCACGGTCCCCTCCGGGGACAGCACGTGGCAGGAGAAGGCGAGGTGCAGCGGCGTCCGCGCGGTGTGCACGGTGGCCTTGTCGGCGGTGCCCAGGCGGGTGCCGTCGTCGTCGAGCAGGATGACGCTCTCGGTGGTCGTCATGCGGACCCTCCCCCTCGGAGGTTCGCCGGCGGTCACGTCGGGGACGGCTGACTGCTGGATCGGGTGGTCTGTACTCGAAGATCGACTCGGCCGTGGGACCGGGTCGCGAGATGCTCAGCATGCTGAGCATATTCACGAGTGCGGGTTTCCGCCTCAGGAGCGCGTCGTCAACCATGGTGGTCCACAGAGTCGCCCTGGGCGAGAGGAGAACGATGGCCGATCGGCCGCGTCTGTCCGTCGTGGTCCCCGTGCGCGACGACGCACCGGCGCTGCGGCGCTGCCTCGCCGCGCTCGGGGCCCAGACCGAGCCGGCGTTCGAGGTCGTCGTCGTCGACAACGGCTCGCGGGACGACGGCGCCGCCGTCGCCGCGGCGCACGGCGCGCGGGTCGTCACCGAGCCCGTGCGCGGGATCCCCGCCGCGGCCGCCGCGGGCTACGACGCGGCGCGGGGCGACGTCGTCGTGCGCCTCGACGCGGACACCGTCGTCCCGCCGGACCTGCTCGCCCGGGTGGCCGACGCGTTCGCGGCGGACCCCGCGCTCGACGCCCTGACCGGGACGGGCCGCTTCTACGACGTCGGGCCGGTGCGGGCGGCGGTCGTGGGGCGCCTGTACCTGGCGGCGTACTACGTCCTCATGCACGCCGCGATGGCGCACCCGCCCCTGTGGGGGTCGGCGATGGCCGTGCGTCGTGACGCGTGGGTGGGGGTGCGCCACCTCGTCCACCTGGACCCCGAGATCCACGACGACGCCGACCTCGCGTTCGCGCTCGGGCCGACCGCGACCATCCGCTACGACCCGTCGCTGGTCGTCGACGTCTCGGGCCGGTCGCTCGTGGGCGCGCACCAGACGTCCCGGCGCTTCGCCCGGGCGTTCCGCACGCTCGCGCTCAGCTGGCGGCGGATCCCGCCGTGGACGCGGTGGGCGATGCGGCTGCGCGCCGCGCCCACGCCCTGAGCGCAGCGCCCGCGACCACCGAGCCGAACCCGCCGATGGCCATGTCCTCGATGGTGTCCGCGTACTCCACGAAGATCGTCGCGTCGATGTGCTTGTTGCCGAGGTACTCCGCCATCTCCCACAGCGCGCTCAGCGCGAGCCCGAGCGCGCCCGTCACGACGACGACGCCGCGCGGGCCCGCCGGTCCGCGCGGGTCCGGCACCGCGCCGACGTGCGCGAGGACCAGGTAGCCGACGGCCGCCACGAGGCCGGTCGCGACGAGGTGCAGCGCGAGGTCCGACCACCACACCGCCCGGTAGACGTCCAGCGCACCGCACCAGGCCGCGACGATCAGCGCGATGCCGTACGCGGCGTCGAGCGGCTGCGGCACCCCGGCCAGGCGCGGGATCGTGAGGCCGCCGACGACGAGCGCGAGGAGGGCCGCGTCGACCGGGCCGCGCCAGACCAGCGCGACGACGAGGCTGACCAGTCCCGCGAGGCGCACGAGGTCCGCCGGGACCGGACGGGTGCGCGCCGGCATGACCGCCACTCTAGGTGCGGGCCGCGGACCCGCCACCTAGCGTGGCGCCATGCGCATCGTCATCGCCGGTGGCCACGGTCAGATCGCCCTCCGCCTCACCCGCCTGCTCGCGGCGCGCGGCGACGAGGTCGTCGGCCTCGTCCGCAACCCGGACCACATCTCCGACGTCGAGGCCGCGGGCGGTCACGGCCTGGTGCTCGACCTCGAGCACAGCTCGCTCACCGAGGTGGTCGGTGCGCTCCAGGGAGCCGACGCCGTCGTCTTCGCCGCGGGTGCGGGGCCGGGCTCGGGGGCGGCGCGCAAGGACACCGTCGACCGGGGCGCCGCGGTCCTGCTCGCCGACGCCGCCGAGGCGGCCGGCGTCCGCCGCTACCTGCTGGTCTCCTCGATGGGCGCCGACCGCCCGGACCAGGCGCCCGACGAGGTCTTCGGGGCCTACCTGCGCGCCAAGGCCGCGAGCGAGGCGGATGTGCGGGCGCGCGAGGCGCTCGACTCGACGATCCTGCGCCCGGGCGGCCTCACGGACGACCCGGGCACGGGCCGGGTCCGCCTCGAGCCGTCGGTGCCACGCGGGCGCGTCACGCGCGACGACGTCGCCGCGGTCCTGGTCGCGCTGCTCGACGAGCCGTCGACGGCCGGGCTCACGCTCGAGCTGGTCCAGGGTGAGGACCTCGTCGACGCGGCGGTGCAGGCAGCGGGCCGCGGCGAGCCCGGCGACGCGTCCGCGCACGCGATCGAGGCGGAGGCCGCGGCGGTGCGCCCGCGGGGCCGCCACCGGGCGGAGGACTGACCCCCGATCAGGACCCGGCGACGCAGGGCGCGACCCGCTGCCACCCCACGGCCCACTGCGGCGGCAGGAAGTTCCCGATGCGCGAGGTCGCGCGCCAGTTGTAGCCGCCGTAGGACACGACGTCGCCCCGCCGGTAGTCGCCGCCCCACTCCCACGCGTCCGCACACGTCTGCGGCGGTGCGGGCCGGACCACGATGCTCACCGTCGACTCGTGCACGGTCCCACCGGCCTGGGAGAGGCGGATGCCGACGACCAGGGTCTGCGGGCTGTCGACCTGGCCGCGGAGCGGGAGGGACGCCGTCACGGTCCCGCCCGCGGGCGGTGCGACGTCGCTGGCGCAGACGAGCGGCGCGGACGTCGAGCAGGTCCAGCCGGTCTCGGACGACGTCTCCGGCACGAGGCCGGCCGGTAGGTCGACCGTCAGCCGTGCCGGCAGACCGGCGGTGCCGAACCCCGGGTTCGAGACGCTGACGTCCAGGCTCGCGGCCTGCTCGCCGACGATGGCCGCCGGTGTGAGGGACGCCGTCGCGGAGAGCACGGCCGGCGGCGGGACGAGGCGCACGTCACGCGGCGGCGGCGTGTGGGCGGTGTCCGTGCCCGTGAAGGTGACGGTCACCGGCCGCGACACCGGCGTCGCCACGGCGCTGCGGACACCGATCGCCAGCGGGACGGTGGTGCCGCCCTCGACCCGGACCGTGCGCGTGTAGGTCCCGCCCGCGCCGCCCTGCCAGCCCGAGGCGTCCACCGCGACCATGCCGTCCGGCAGCGTGAGGCTGACGGCGACGTCGTCGCCCAGGAGCCCGCTGTTGGCGACCGTGAGCGCGAGGGGGCTCGTGTGGCCGACCTCGTCCGGCACGGTCAGCGCCGAGGTCGTGAGGTCGGTGCGCGCGACCACGAGGTCGAACGAGGCGGGGACGTGGTGCGCGCCGTCGCGGACGGTCGCCGCCAGGGCGTGGCTGCCGCCGGGGACCGTCGGCGGGACGCTGAGGGGGAACGTCGCGCGCCCGTCCGCCGGCACCGCGACGTTCGCGGCGGTGCACGACGTCGAGCCGTCGTCGGCCGGCGCGGCGCAGGCCCAGCCGCTCGCCGCCGGCTGCACGTCCCGCGGCAGGACGACGTCCACGTCGGGCCGGCCGTCGGTGCCGCCGGGGTTGGACAGGACGAGGGCCGCCTGGACGGTGCCGTGCGCGTGGGGCGGCTGCTCGAGCGTCAGCGCGTACTGCGCGGGGGCCGAGCGGATGTCGAGGTGGGTGTCGATCTCGCGCACCCCGGACTGGCCGGGGATGCGGGCGCTGACGCTCACGGTCGCGTCGTCGTGGACGTGGTTGCGCAGGTCCGGGTCGGCCGCGGCGTCCAGGACGAGCGGGACCGCACCGGCGCCCGTGGCGGAGCCGCGCGGGAGGGCCGCCAGGGAGCAGTCCAGCCGGTAGTCGTCGAGCGGGTCGGCGTCCTCGGCCGGGGCGCAGGCCCAGGGTGCGCGGGCGGTCGCGGTGACGCTCGGGGGCAGGACCACCGTCGCGGCGGCGGGCGCGGTCGTGCGGCCCGCGTTGTGGACGGGGACCGTGATCACCGCGGGTGTCCGGGAGACGAGGACATCGGGCGCGTCGATCGCACCGAGCGCGAGGACGGCGGGCGCCGACGCCACGCGCGCGGGTATCACCGCGAACTCCGGCGCGGTCCCGCGCCCCGGCGTCCAGGTGCGGATGCCGACCCCGAGGTCGCGCGCGCCGTCGACGTCGTCCTCGACCGTGACGGACGCGCGGAGCGTCGTGGTGGACCGCGCGGCGACACCCTCGAGCGTGCAGCGAGCCGTCGCGGCGTCGAGCACGTCGCAGGTCCAGTCCGTCCCGGTCACGGCCGAGCGCGACCGACCGCCGCCGTCCACCGTCGCGGGCAGCGCCGAGACGGACCACTCGACGCCCACGTCGAACCGCAGCTCGGTCGCCACGGTGCCGCCGTACGCGCCGCCGGCGTTGCCGACCGACAGGACGACCTCCGTCGGCACGCCCGCGGTCAGCACGACGTCGGTCGGCGACGTGACGGTGATGTCGGGTTCCGGCTCCGGCTCCGGCTCCGGCTCCGGCTCGGGCTCGGGTTCCGGCTCGGGCTGAGGTTCGGGTCCGGGCCCGGGCTCGGGCTCGGACGACGGCGCCGGCGTCTGCCGGACGCCGGGGTCCCGGTCGGAGGCACCGCCCGACGGCGCAGATCCCGCGTCGACGGGCTCGTCGGGCCCCGTCCCCGGCGGGATGGCCGTCGGGTCCGTGCCCGGGTCACCCTCGGGCTCGTCGGCACCCGGGGTGGGCTCGACGCCCTCCGGGGCCGGCTCGTCCGTGGGCTGCTGCGTGGCGGTGCCCGCCGCCCGGGGCGTCGATCCCGGCTCGTCCGAGAACACCCCCAGGGCACCGGCCACGGCCAGCGCCCCGGCCACCACGGCGCCCACCGCCGCGAGCCCGAGGGCGGCGCCGCCGGGCAGGGCCGCGAGCACGCCCACCAGGCCACCGGCCCCGGCGGCCCCGGCTCCCGCTCCGCCCGCCGTGCCGGCAGCTCCGAGCACGGCCGTGACACCGGAGGCGGCCTGACCGGACGCGGCGGTCGCGCCGGCAGCCGTCGTGGCCGTCCCGACGCTCACCGCGGCGATGCCGGTGGCGGCAGCGCCGGCCGCCGCGAGCGAGCCGGCGCTGGCAACCGCGCCGCCGGCCGCCGCGGTGCCACCCGCCGCGGTGCCACCGGCCGCCGTGCCGCCAGCCGCCGTGCCGCCGAGCGCCGCACCACCGCCGAGCCCGCCCACCGAGCCGGTCGACCCGGCCGCGGCCGTGCCCGTCGCACCGGCGGAGCCGGCGGCTCCCGCACCCGCGGACGCCGCCGCCGTGGCGCCCGCCGCACCGGCGGCGCCGCCGAAGCCGATGCCGTGCAGCACCGCGGCGGACAGCCCCAGCACGAGCGGCGCGATGACCACCCGCATCCCGTGGTTGACGTCCCCGAGCTCGAGCACCAGCGCGCGGCACGTGCCGCACTCGTCGAGATGGCCCTCGACGAGCGCCGTCTCGCGCTTGGCCAGGCCGCCGCGCACGTACGCGCCGAGCTTCTTGTTGACGATCGTGCACGCCTCGCTCTCCGGGGCGGCGAGGTGCTGCTGCAGGTAGGCCTGGCGCAGGCCCTCGCGCGCGCGGTACGCGAGCGCCGCGACGCCGTTCGCGGTGAGGCCCAGGATCGGGGCGATCTGCGCCGCGCTGAGCTCCTCGACCTCGGTGTACCAGAGGACGGCCTGCCACCGCTCCGGCAGCGACGAGTAGGCCTTGGACACGACGCCGCGCTCGAACCCGGCGAGGGTCGGCGCCTCGGTGGACTCGCCGGGGCCGACCGCCGCCTCGAACATCTCGACGTCGTCGGACGCGACGGTCCGCTTGCTCGCCTCGGTACGTTCCATCGCGACGCGCCGCAGCACCGTGAAGAGGTAGGCGCGGAAGGCGACGTCGGGCCCGCCGCCGCGCTGGATCGCGGACAGGACGCGCGAGAACGCGTCCGAGACGGCGTCGTCGGCGTCGGCGGCGCGGTTGGAGTACTGGCGCGCGACGGCGCGCGCGGCGCCGACGTGGCGCTCGTAGAGGACGCCGAAGGGCTCGGACTCACCACCGCGCACGGCGGTGATGAGCTCCGCGTCGCTGGACAGGTCCCAGGCGTTGGCGATCGTCACCCGAGCCCCCTCCGTCGGTCCGCCCTGTGCACAGGCTCTCATGGGCGGTCAACCCCCGTGCGGGTGGCCCCGGGGGTGACATCGGCGGCGCGGGCCCTGAACTGAAGTGTCCGGACCGCCCGATTCCGCGATCCGCGGCCGGAAGTGGCGTCATGGTCACCGCCGTGGCCGCTCTCATCTGTCATGACGACCACGGACCTGACGCGCGACGGGTCGGCGGCGAGCCTGCGCGAGCAGTGGCGTTCCCGGACCGTCGAGTCGGTGTGGTTGCGCCCCGGCGACTGGTACCACCCGGCGGTCGACGCGTTCGCCGAGGCCCTCAGCGCCGAGGAGTGCGCGGCCGCGGCCGCCTCCCGGCTCGGCGAGGTGCGGGGCGCCGCGGGCGTCGGGATCGCCGAGACCCTGGACGACATCGGGCTCGTCTACGAGCTGCTCGGGCGTGAGCCCGGCATGGCGGTCGTCCGGGCGCTGTGCGAGGGCTGGGCGGACGCGGTGGCGTCGGTCCCGGTCCGGGCCTCCTGCCTGGACCCCGAGTCCGGCCTGCCGACGATCGAGTACCTCGGCGTCCGGCTCGCCGAGACGTACGGGGCCGCGCGCCGGCACGGCCACGAGGCGTTCACGACCCACTGCCTGGTCCTGGTCGACGTCGCGCGCGAGGACGTGCCGCCCTGGCGGCGCATGACGCGGTCGGCCGCGATGGGGCAGGCCCTGACGACGTCGCTGCCGGCGGGCCAGCCCATGGCGGCGCTCGGCGGCGGGCGGTTCACGGCCCTCGTGGCACGCGACCGCGACCTCGGGGAGCTCGTGCGCCGGCTGCGCGACGAGGTGAACCGCCAGGCGGTCCAGCTCGAGGTCGCGGACCTGGTGCGCCAGCCGCCGCGCATCTGGATCGAGCCGCTCCCGGAGACGCACGAGTCCGCGGTACGCCTCCTGCACCACCTGCGTCGCTGAGCCGCTGGTCCCGGCGCCGCGGACTCAGCGGCGGCTCGACGGGCTCCAGACCACCAGGGCGCCGTTGGTCGTGACGCGGGCGGGCCGGTGCCCGCGGGGCACGGCGACGACGTCGCCCTGGGGCCCCGCCGCGAAGATGCGGTGTCCCGGCTCGGCCCTGGCACGCAGCGCCTCGACCTGCGCGGTGAGCCGCTCGACCTGCGCCTCGAGCTCGAGGATGCGCTTGATGCCGGCGAGGTTCACGCCCTCGTCCTGCGAGAGGCGCTGGACCTCGCGCAGCGTCGCGATGTCACGCAGCGAGTAGCGCCGCCCGCGCCCCGGGGCCCGCCGGGGGGACACGAGCCCCAGGCGGTCGTACTGGCGCAGCGTCTGCGGGTGCATCCCCGCGAGCTCCGCGGCGACGGAGATGACGAACGCGGGTGCGTCCCACGCCTGCTCCGCGATCCCCGTCACCGTTCCTCCTCCGCTAGCGGGCGGCCCGCGCGCGCAGGTCCGCGCGGACGTCGCCGTCGCGGGTCGCGTCGCGGAACGCCTCGACGGCCGCCCGGGCCTCGTCCGAGAGCCGCTGGGGCACGACCACCTGGACCGTGACGAGCAGGTCGCCGGTGCCCTTCGGCGTCGCGACCCCGCGGCCGCGCACGCGCAGCGTCCGGCCCGACGGCGTACCCGCGGGCACCTTGACCCGCACGGTGCCGCTCCCGCCCGCACCGCCGAACGTGGGCACCTCGACCTCGGCACCGAGCGCCGCCTCGTCGAAGGTCACCGGGACGGTGATGCGCAGGTCACGCCCGTCGATCGAGAACACCGGGTGCGGCTCGACGTGGACGGCGATGACGAGGTCGCCGGCGGGGGCCCCGCCCTCGCCGGGCCGGCCCTTGCCGCGCAGCCGGATCTTCTGGCCGTCGCGCACCCCGGCCGGGATGCGGGCGGTGACCCGGCGGCCCTCGACCGTCAGCGTGACCGTCGAGCCCTCGACCGCCTGCCGGAAGGGCAGCGTCGTCGTCGCCTCGATGTCCTGGCCCTGCATGGCGCGGCCGAAGCCGCCACCACCGCCCCCGAAGAGGCCGCCGAGCAGGTCCTCGAGGCCGGGCTGCCCGGCACCGCCGCCGCCCGGCGACGTCGTGTAGCGGACGCGGCCGCCGCCGGGGGCGCCGCCGCCGAAGAGGCCGCCGAAGACGTCCTCGAAGCCGGCCGCGCCCTGGCCGCCCGGGCCGCGGCCCGGCGCGTTGAAGCGCGCGCCGCCGCCCGCCATGGCGCGGATGGCGTCGTACTGCTGGCGCTGCTCGGGGTCGGACAGGACCGCGTAGGCCTCGCCGACCTCCTTGAAGCGCTCCTCCGCCCGCGCGTCGTCGGGGTTGTGGTCGGGGTGGAGGGTGCGGGCGAGCTTGCGGTACGCCTTCTTGATGGCCGACGCGTCGGCGTTCTTCGGGACGCCGAGCGTCGCGTAGAAGTCCTTCTCGAACCAGTCCTGGCCGGTCATCGCACCCTCCTCCCCGTCCTCGTCCTGCTCAGGCGCCGGGCTCCGCGACGGCGACGCGCGCCGCGCGGACGATGCGGTCGCCCACCCGGTGCCCCGGCTGCAGCACCTGCACGACCGTCGGCTCGCTCACCTCGTCCGAGTGCGAGTGCATGAGCGCCTCGTGCACCGTCGGGTCGAAGGGCTCGCCGGCCGCGCCGTACCGCTCCCAGCCGAACTTCGCGAGCGACGCCTCGAGCTTGTCCGCGATCGACGCGAACGGGCCCTCGGCGAGCTCGCCGTGCTGGCGGGCCAGCTCGACGTCGTCGAGCACGCCCAGGAGCGCCTCGACCATGGCGACGACCGTCTGGTCGCGCGCCACGAGCCGGTCGCGGTCGACCCGGCGCCGGTAGTTGACGTACTCGGCCTGGAGTCGCTGCAGGTCCTCGAGCCGCTCGGCGGCCAGGGCCTCGGCCCCGCCCGGGGCCGGCGCCGGTGCGTCCGGTTCCGCGGGCGGCGTCGCCGCCTCGGGCTCCGGTGCGGCCGGCGTCGGCTGCGACTCGCGGACCGCGCCCGTCTCCGGGTCGATCCTGCGCTTGTCGGTGAACCGCGGGCGGGCGGGGTCGGTCTCCTCGCCCCCGCCCTGCCCGGGCTGGTCCGCGAACTGGTCGGTCACTTCTTCTCGTCCTCGTCCACGATCTCGGCGTCGACGACGTCGTCGTCCTGCGGCGACGCGGCGCCCTCGGGCGCTGCCGTGCCGGCCGCGGCCTCACCCGCGGCGTCGGACTGGTAGATCGCCTCGCCGATCTTCTGGCTGACCGCCGTCAGGGCGGCCTGCTTCGACTTCACGGCCTCGATGTCGTCGCCCTCGAGCGCCGTGCGGAGCTCGGTGATGGCGCCCGTGACCTCGGTCTTGACGTCGTCCGGCACCTTGTCGCCGTTGTCCGCCAGCACCTTCTCGGTCGAGTACGCGAAGGCCTCGGCCTGGTTGCGGGTCTCGGCGTCCTCGCGGCGCTTCTTGTCCTCGGCCGCGTGCTCCTCGGCCTCGCGCACCATGCGCTCGATGTCCTCCTTGGGGAGGGCCGAGCCGCCGGTGATCGTCATCTTCTGCTCCTTGCCCGTGCCGCGGTCCTTGGCGGACACGTGCACGATGCCGTTCGCGTCGATGTCGAACGTGACCTCGATCTGCGGCACGCCGCGCGGCGCCGGCGCGATGCCGGTGAGCTCGAACGTCCCGAGCGGCTTGTTGTCCCGCGCGAACTCGCGCTCGCCCTGGAACACCTGGATCAGCACGGACGGCTGGTTGTCGTCGGCCGTCGAGAAGATCTCGCTGCGCTTGGTCGGGATGGCCGTGTTGCGCTCGATGAGCTTGGTCATCACGCCGCCCTTGGTCTCGATGCCGAGGCTCAGCGGGGTGACGTCGATGAGCAGCACGTCCTTGCGCTCACCCTTGATGACGCCGGCCTGGAGCGCGGCGCCGACGGCGACGACCTCGTCCGGGTTGACGCCCTTGTTGGGCTCCTTGCCGCCCGTGAGCTCGCGCACGACCTCGGTCACGGCGGGCATGCGGGTCGAGCCACCGACGAGGACCACGTGGTCGATGTCGGAGAGCTGGATGCCCGCGTCGCGGATGACCGCGTGGAACGGGGCCTTGGTGCGCTCGATCAGGTCCGCCGTCATCTGCTGGAACTGCGCCCGCGTGAGCTTGGTGTCCAGGTGGACCGGGCCGTTCTCGCTCATCGACAGGTACTGCATCGAGATCGTGGTGCTCGTCGCGGACGAGAGCTCCTTCTTGGCCTGCTCGGCGGCCTCGCGGAGGCGCTGGAGCGCGATCTTGTCCTTGGACAGGTCGACGCCCGCGGTGTTCTTGACCTCCTTGATGAGGTGCTCGACGATCCGGTTGTCCCAGTCGTCGCCGCCGAGGCGGTTGTCACCCGACGTCGCGCGGACCTGGATCGTGGAGAACTGATCCTCGTCCTTGCCCACCTCGAGCAGGGACACGTCGAACGTGCCGCCACCCAGGTCGAAGACGAGGATGAGCTCGTCCTCCTTGCCCTTCTCCAGGCCGTAGGCGAGCGCCGCCGCCGTCGGCTCGTTGACGATGCGGAGCACGTTGAGGCCCGCGATCTGGCCGGCGTCCTTGGTCGCCTGGCGCTCGGCGTCGTTGAAGTACGCCGGGACCGTGATGACCGCGTCGGTGACGGGCTCGCCCAGGTACTCCTCGGCGTCACGCTTGAGCTTGCCGAGGATGCGCGCGGAGATCTCCTGCGCGTTGTACTTCTTGTCGTCGATGGCGACGGACCAGTCCGTGCCCATGTGGCGCTTGACCGAGCTGATCGTCCGGTCGACGTTGGTCACCGCCTGGCGCTTGGCGACCTCGCCGACGAGGACCTCGCCGGTCTTGGAGAAGGCGACGACGGACGGCGTCGTGCGCGAGCCCTCCGCGTTCGCGATGACCGTCGGCTCGCCGCCCTCCAGGACAGCGACGACGGAGTTGGTGGTACCGAGGTCGATCCCGACCGCACGTGCCATGAGAGTTCCTTCTTCCGTGTGTTGAGCCTGCTGCACTCAAGTCTGCTGCGGGCGCGTCGGCGACGCAACTTTGCGACGCCAGAGTTGAGCCCACCAGACTCAACCCAAGCGGCATGCCGGATGTTCCCGCCGCCCGCCGGCGATCCGGCCGGCGCGTGTCCGCCGTCGCCTCGGCGTGTTCGCGCGCCATCCTGTGCCCCATGACGTCCGAGCCCACGATCACCCTGGTCCGCCCCGCGGAGCTCAGCGCGAAGGCGCCGTACGCCTACGCCGCGGTGACGAGCCCCGGGCGGCTCGTCTTCACGGCCGGCGCCTGCCCCTTGGACGGCGACGGGAACACCGTGGCCGTCGGCGACGTCGCCGGGCAGGCGCGCCAGGTGGTGGCGAACCTGGTGACCGCGCTCCATGCGGCCGGGGCGCAGCTGACCGACGTCGTGAAGACGACCGTCTACGTCGCCTCGTCGAGGCAGTCCGACCTGGGGGCCGCCTGGGACGTCGTCCACGCGGCGTTCGGCGACCACGAGGTGCCCAGTACGCTGCTCGGCGTCACCGTGCTCGGCTACGACGACCAGCTGGTCGAGGTCGAGGCCGTCGCGGTCCTTCCCGAGAGCTGACCTCGCCCACCCCGCTCACGGGCGAGGTCGCACGTCTGCAGCGAGGACGCACGTGCGCATCACCGATGTCGGTGGGGATGTGCGACGTCGACGGCGGATGGTGTGCACTCCGCCTGTCGCAGTGAACCCGGCGGGCGGTAGCGTGCGAAGACTCGGACAACCGACCACATGCGGGAGCGGACGTGTCCTTCCAGGCCTACCTCGACACCATCGAGACGAAGACCGGCCTCACGCCGCGCCAGTTCATCGAGCAGGCCCGCGAGCGCGGGTTCGGTCCTGACACGAAGGCCGGCCCCATCCTGGAGTGGCTCAAGGACGAGTACGACCTGGGACGCGGGCACGGCATGGCCCTCGTGCACGTCATCACGAAGGGCGACCGCATCGGTTCGACGCATGTCGGCTCCGGCGGCACCCACAGTGACGACAGCGACCGTCTCTGGCTCGACGGGCAGGCCACCCGCCCGCCCGCCTGACGCATCGCCGCCCAGCGGCTCGTCGCGGACGCCGGCGACCTGTCGATTCCCGTGAGATCCGCCCGTCAGAGTGGTGACAGGCCACACCGGGCGGCCGCGGAGGGGGAGCGATGACGCAGCACGCCACCTACTTCAACCAGGGGGTGAGTCGACGTCCGGGCGCCCCGGCATGACCGTGCGCTCCGCTCCCGCCGAGACCCCTGAGGACTCGGACATCAGAGCAGGGCGAGGAACCGCTCTGCATCGCCGACGCGGGGCAGGTTGTTGAACATCACGTAGGGCGACGGGCGGCCGTCGACCATGCCCCGCAGCCGGCGCAGCTCGTCATCGGTGTGGACGTGCCGAGAGCCCGTGGTGCCGTGCAGGCGGTAGTAGGTCTGCTCCGGCGTCACGGTCTCGGTCTGCATCGGGTCGACGACGTGCACAAGGTCCAGCTCGGCGCAGAGCTCCGTGAGCAGCTGCGTGGGCCACTCACCACGGGGTTCCCACAGCAGCCGCCCCGCTGGCCGCTCCACCTGCGCCATGAAGCTGCGCAGCCGTCCGACGTTGTCGGCCGTCGGGCGAAAGCTCTTCGGACACTGCAGCAGTACGGCGGTGGCCTGCAGGATCCGGGCGCACTCCAGGGTCCGCTGCCAGCCCTCGAGGACCGGAGCGGTGGTCCGGAACGCTCCGACCTGGCCACGCGCGCTGTCCGGCAGAGGCTGCTTCAGCCGCCGGTAGGTGGGGCTGTTGGACTCGTGGGTGACGATCTGCCACGCCTTGATGGTGAACTCGAAACCGGCCGGCACCTGGGCTCGCCAGCGCATCAGCACGGCGTCGGACGGCGGCTCGTAGAACGTGTGCTGCACCTCGACGACGGGGAAGCGACGGACGTACGACGCCTGGGACACCGTCCAACCACACAGCCCTACGACGACGTCCACCTGCCCACCCGTCCCAGGTGCCATGCAGGCGATCCTCCCAGAAAGGGCCGCCCGCGGAGCGGTCACCCCATCGGACGTCGTCATGCTCGTCCCGGAGACCCGTCCTCGCGCACCAGCGCGCGGCCCCCCGGGCCATCCCCCGGTATGGCACCCTCAGCGGCAGCCGCGCAGTGGTGACGCTGCGACGGGCCCGGCCCTTCGGTCGCGCCCCCCAACGTTCTGGCGTCGAGCCCCGTTCCTGCCGATGAGAACCGCGTGACGCACCGGCCCGACACCGGCGCCGTCGGGCGGAGATCGCCCGAGCCGACCGGCCGACGTCGTCGGTCCGCCACACACTGTCGATTCCGGCGAGGCTCGTCCGTCAGGGTGGTGACAGGCCACACAGGCCCGCCTCGAAGGAGGAGCGACATGACCCAGTACGCCATCTACTTCAACCAGCAGTGGGTCGGGGATCACCCGGCCGAGTGGTTCCAGAGCCGCGTGGAGCCCAGCACGGCGGTCGTCCGTGACATGGCGGCGGCCGGGGTCCTGGTCTTCGCCGGCGGGCTCGAGGAGGACCTGGCCGACGCGTTCAGCGCCGACGCGACGAGCGGGACCGTGGCGATCACCGAGGGCCCCTATGCCGAGACCACCGAGTACCTGGGCGGGATCACCATCATCGACGTGCCCGACCTGGAGACGGCCAAGATGTGGGCCGGCAGGGTCGCCGAGGGCTGCGGCTGGCCCCAGGAGGTCCGGGTCATCAGGTAGCTCCCCGGAACTCTGACCCGCACGCCACCGTCGACGCCCGGCGGGGTCGCACGTCTGCAGCGAGGACGCACGTGCGCATCACCGTCTTCGGTGCGGATGTGCGACGTCGACGGCGGATGGTGTGGACAGCACCTCAGGCGCGGGGCCGGGGGGCACCGTCAGGGGGTGAGTCGACGTCCGGGGGCCCTGACGCCCGCCCCACCCACGCTGCCGCGCGTGCACCTCGCACGGGACCACCACCGTTCCGTCGTCGCCGGACGCGTCCGCGACGGCAGCTGGCTCCGTGTCCGGCCCGGGGCCTACGTCGAGAGCCGGGTGCTCGAGTCGGCCGACGCGCGGCGCACCCTCGCGCTCGCACGGATCGTGGCGATCGGCGCCCAGCTCACGTCCGACACGGTCCTGAGCCACACCTCCGCCGCGCTGCTCTGGGGACTCCCGACCCTCCGCACTCCGACCGTCACGCACGTCGTCCAGCCCTTCAGCGCGCGCTCCACCGCCAGCCCCGACGTCGTGCGTCGCCGTCGTACCCTCACGGCCGAGGACGTCGTCGTGCTGCAGGGGCTCCGGACGACGAGCCTCGAGCGCACGGTGGTCGACTGCGCGATGACGGAGCCGGTGCGCGGTGGCGTCGTCGTCGCGGACGCAGCGCTGCACCGGGGCGCGAGCCGCGAGCGCTGCGCGCAGCTCCTCGCTTCCCTGGGCCCCCGACGCGGGGTCGTCCGCGCCCGGCTCGCCCTGGAGACGGCCGACGACGGCGCGGAGTCGGCCGGTGAGAGCCTCGCGCGCGTCGCGCTGCTCGAGGTCGGCCTCCCGCGCCCGGAGACGCAGGTGCCCGTCGAGACGCACCTCGGCACCTTCTGGGCCGATCTCGGGTGGCCGGAGCACCGAGCGCTCGCCGAGTACGACGGGCGCGGCAAGTACGCGGACAGGACCGGAGACGTCGTCGTCGCCGAGAAGCGGCGCGAGGACGCGCTCCTCGACGGCGGTTGGCGCCTGCTGCGACTCACGGCGGAGGACCTCCGCCGTCCAGCCCACCTCGCCGCACGGGTGCGCCGCGCCCTCCCGGACCTCACCCTCACCCCGCGCCCCTCCCTCTCCACCTGAGCGCCTGCCGCCCGGCGAGGTCGCACGTCTGCAGCGAGGACGCACGTGCGCAACACCGTCCTCGGTGCGGATGTGCGACCTCGACCTGGGGAGGCTCCTACGTTCGTGACGTCGCGAAGGCGTCGACGGCGGTCAGGCTCTGCAGCAGGTCCGCGGCGTCGAACGCCTGTCCCGGTGCGAGGGCGCCCGTGCCCCGGTGACGGCCGTCGAGGAGCCGGGCGACGCCCTCGACGACGATCGGCGCGGAGATCGCGTAGATGTCGCGCCCGCTCGCGGTGATGCGGCGCCGCGCGGAGCCCCGACGCACCGCGACGTCGACGACGAACCGTTGCGCGGACCGCCCGTCGTCGTCGGACGCCGTCGGCGGCGGTGTCCGGGCGTCCCGGAGCTCTTCGAGCGGCGCCGTGGTGAGCCACGAGCGGAGCTCGCCGACCTGGAGGTGGCGGTGGACGGTCATCACCTCGGAGAGCGGCAGCTCGACGACGGCCTGCTCCTCGAACGGCGGCGGGAAGGCCCAGGTCGCGGTGGCCGCCGGGGCCGCCAGGGGCACCAGGTGGCCGCCCCGGACGACCTGCCGGGTCACCGTGTTGCGCGCACCCGTCGCGCGGGTGCCTTCGGTGGGCCACCAGTGGTCCAGGGCGATCGCGACGTCGACCTCGTCCGCGGCCCGCGCGCCGTCGAGGACGGCGGTCAGGAGCAGGTCCGCGAGGCCGCCGTAGAACGCCATCGCCGGGACGACGGCGACGCCGGCTGCGCGTGCCGGGCCGTCGAGCTCGTCGTACACCGCCCGCACCACCGGCTGCTCCGCCGTCACGTCGAGGTAGTGGGCGCCGGCCGCGACGGCGGCGCGTGCGAGCGGCAGGGCGGTGTCGAGGAACGGGCCCGCGCAGTTGATCACCGCGCCGACGTCGGCGACGGCCTCGCGCAGCCGGTCCGGCTCGTCGACGCCCACCTCGCGCACCGCGAGCGCGTCGCTCGGCGACGCCGCCGCCAGGCGCTCGGCGCTGCGTCCGGCGAGCACGGGCACCAGGCCCCGGCGCACGAGCTCGCGGACCACGAACCGACCCGTGTGACCGGAGGCGCCGTAGACAAGGACCGGGGTGCTCATGCGGATCATGGTCGCGGGAACGGGCGGGCACGTCGAGGGCGCGACGCGCGCGGGGCGTGGTGGATGAGCGGGGCGCTCGCGCGCGATCCTGTTCGGCTAGCCCACTCTCCGACGCTGCCGTCTCAGCGGGTGATCGCGTAGCGGACGGCCAGCGTCCCGGCGCTCGTGGTGGCCGAGCGGAGCAGCTGCAGCCGGCGCGGGGCCGGAAGCCCGCGGAACAGGCGCTTGCCGGTCCCGAGGAGCAATGGGTGCACGAAGAGGCTGATCTCGTCGACGAGGTCGAGCCGGAAAAGCTCGGCGACGAGCACACCGCTGCCCAGGACCGTGATCGAGCCCTCGCCGCGGTCCTTCAGCTGCTGCACCGCCGACCCGAGGTCGCCGTCGACGACGGCCGTCCCCGCCCACTCGGGATGCGTCAGCGTGCGGGACACCACGTGCTTCGGCGTCGCGTTCAGGTGTCGCGCCATGGGGTTGTCGTCGGGCTGGGTGGGCCAGAAGGCCGCGAGGCTCTCGTAGGTCCGTCGCCCGAACAGGTATCCCGTCGTGGCCGCCAGCTCGCTCCCGTCCATGACCTCCTGCAGCGCGCCCCCGTAGTGCGCGCCCCAGCCGCCGTGGGCGAAGCCCCCGTCGGTGTCCTCGTCGCGCGAGCCGAGCCCTTGCATCACGCCGTCGACGCTCAGGAACTCGACGGCCACCACCTTGCGCATGGTCCTTCTCCTCTCGTTCGATGGGACGAGGCTGCCGCCCCAGGTCCGGCGGCCGCTTGAAGGAAATCGATCGGGGGCATCCGCGTGGATGAGCACGCCATCGGACTCGTGCGGCACCGGGTTCACCCCGCGCTGCGCGGCACGGTGGCCGGCGTCGTCGGTCTGCGGGAGGAGGCGCCGGGCGAGGTGCACCGCCGGCAACCGGCGGGAACCTTGGTCCCCCTGGTGGTGTCGTGGAACTCACGGCTGACCATCGACGCGCCGTCGGGCGACCAGGGCACGCACACCGCCTTCGTCGCGGGCCTCATGCCGGGTTACACCGACACGGTCTTCCGCGGTGCGCGCGAGTGCGTGCAGGTGTTCCTGACGCCGCTCGGCGTCCAGCGGGTCCTGGGCGTTCCCGGGCGCGAGGTCGCGCGACGCGTCACGGCCCTCGGTGACGTCGCGCCGGCCCTGGGCGCCGACCTCGGCGACCATCTGGCGTCCGCCGGGACGTGGCGCGAGCGCTTCGCCCTGGTCGACGACGCGCTCCTGCGGCTCACGGGTGCGTCAGACCCCTCGGACCCGCTCGTCACCTGGCTCTGGCACCGGATCAGCGCGAGCGGCGGCCGGCTCCGGGTCGCCGAGCTCGCGGCGTCGACCGGGTGGAGCCACCGGTACGTCACCGAGCGCTTCGAGGCACTCGTCGGCCTGACCCCGAAGGCGGCCGCCCAGGTGGTCCGGTTCGAGCGCGCCCTCGCCGATCTCGGACGCCGTCCCCTCGCCGATCTGGCCGTGGCCCACGGGTACGCGGACCAGAGCCACCTGACGCGTGAATTCGGTCGGTACGCCGGCGCGACCCCGGGGGGCCTGATGGCAGCACCGGCGGTCCCTACCCCTCACGCCGCGATCGGGCAGGCACCGGGTCGCGTCTGACGGGACGGACCCACGACGTGGGACGGGAAGACTGGACGGATGACGCCCGCTGCCGACGACCGGCGCTACGAGCCGTACGTCCGACCGGTCCCCCCGGACGCACGACGGGATGCCGAGACCTGGCGGTGGCGGGACTGGGACGTCCACCTCGAGCACGTCGGCGCACCGGACGCCCCGGTCCGCATGCTGCTCGTGCACGGGGCCGGGGGCAACGCGGCGGCGATGTGGCCCTTCGCGGCGCACCTGTCGACGCTCGGTGCCCGCGTCACCGTCCTCGACCTGCCGGGGTACGGGCTGACCCGCGGGGCGCGGCCCGGTGCCCTGACCTTCCACGACTGGCGCGCGGTGCTCACGGACGTCGTCGCCGAGATCGACGACGGACGGCCGCTCGTGCTGATGGGGGCGAGCATGGGCGGGATGCTGGCGCTGGACACGGCGGCCCTGGGCGGCCGCGCCGACCTCGTCGTCGTGACCTGCCTCCTCGACACCCGTGATCCGCACGTCCGCGCGGTGCTGGTCCGGGCGCCGTGGCTGGCCCGTCTCGCCGGCCCCGCTCTGCGGCTGGCCGTCGGACCGCTCGGCAGGCTCCGCCTCCCGCTGCGCTGGATCGCGCCGATGACGACGATCTCGAACCATCCCGGGCTCCGCGCCGAGGTGCTGCGCGACCGCGAGGGCGGCGGGGGTGCCATGCCTCTGGGCTGGTTCCGCACGTTCCTCGAGAGCGGGCCTGCCGTGCGCCCCGAGGAGTACGACGGCCCACCGGTCCTGCTCCTCCACCCGGGCTCGGACCGCTGGACGCCCACGCACGTCAGCGCCGCGTACCTCGCACGCCTGCGGGGCGGGACGCGCCTCGTCGAGCTCGACGGGTGCGGCCACTTCCCCGTGGAGGAGCCGGGGTTCCAGGCCCTGCTCGACGCCGTCGACCAGGAGCTCCGCCGGCTGACGTCGGGCGAGGTCGCACCTTTGCAGCGAGGACGCACGTGCGCATGACCGTCGTCGGTGCGGATGTGCGACGTCGACGGCGGATGGTGTGGACAGCGCGGACGACGAACCGACCCGTGTGACCGGAGGCGCCCGACCTCACGCCCGGCCCCCTGGCGCGCCTCGTCCCGCGGCGCCTACCGTTCGGCATGGCGATGCACTGGACGCTCGGTGGCGATGCCGCCGACCCGCATGCGCTGGCAGCCTTCTGGGCACTGGCGCTCGGCTACGTCCCCGAGCCGGGGTACGTCGACCCGGACGGCGCCTCGATCGTCGACCCGGAGGGCGTCGGTGCGGCCATCAGCTGGCTTCGCGTCCCTGAGCCGAAGAGCGCGAAGAACCGGTTGCACATCGACCTGCGGGTCGCCGGCGAGCCGCCCTGGGACTGGCACGCCCGCGCCGACCTGATCCGCGCGAAGGTGACGCAGCTGGTCGGCGCCGGGGCGAGCGTCGTGCGCGAGGAGCACTACCAGGACGAGGGCGGAACGGTCCTCGGGCACGTGGTGATGCTCGACCCGGAGGGCAACGAGTTCTGCGTCGCCTGAGCCCCCGGTCGGCCCTCACCCGGAGGTGTCCCGCGGGTCCGAGCGCGGCCCGACGGCGGCGCCAACCACGCGGTCCTCGAGGCCGGCGCCTCGCTGCCCAGACATCCCGCCGGACGCGAGCGGACCCCGCCCCGACCACCGAGGCCTCCACGCCGTCGCGCGTGGAGACCTCGGCGTCGTGGTCGGGACCCGATCAGCGCAGGCCCTGGAACGCGAACCGGAACACGAGGTCGCTGCCCTGCGGCACCAGGAACTCCGGGTGCGTCGTGGCTCCCCAGGAGTCGTCGCCGCCGACGCCCCGGCGCATCAGCGCGGGCCGCACGATCGTGTGCTGGATCGGCGGCAGGTCGACGGGGTGCTGGGCGTTCTCGATCTCGAACGGGGTCCACGGCAGGGCCGAGAGCTCCATCTTCTCGTCGCAGTCGAACCGCAGCCCCGCGCCCCGGTCGTCGGTCACCGTGGCCCAGCGGACCCCCGTGCGGCTGCCGGCCTCCTGCGGGCGCACGTACGGCGTGAGCTGGTCCTGGACGTCCGCGTCGTAGATGCCCAGGCGCGCCCCGCGGCGCCGGTCGACGTAGCACTCGTCGGGCCCGTCGCCGTACCAGCGCAGGTGCCGCAGGCTCGCGTCGGCCGTGAAGAGCATGCCCAGCTCGGGCAGGTCCGGCAGGCCGGCGCCCGGGCGCAGGCTCAGGTCCACCTCGACCCGCCCGCTGCCGTACACCCGGTGGACGACGTCGCACTCGCTGTGCGGCGTCGTCGGCAGCAGGTAGCCGTACCGGACCTCCACGTGGTCCTCGCGCAGGGTGGCGACCGGCCGCTCCAGGCGGGGCGACGGCTCCGCGTACCGGCTCGCGAGCAGCCAGTGCCCGTCCCGGAACGGCATGCCCCAGCCACGCTCGTTGGACGTCGGCGCATGCCAGAAGTTCGGGCGCGGGATGCCCTGGAGCAGCTCGCGGCCGCCGTCCGAGGTCAGGCCGTAGCGGTAGGAGACCAGGCCGCCGTGCTTGCGCGAGAACAGGGCCGAGAAGTGCCGCCCGCGCACCCCGATGTTGTGGAAGCCCTCGACGAGGGTGGGCGCGGTCTCGCGCGACCTCGCCGGCGCCGTCGGCCGGATCACGATGACCTGCTGCTCCCAGGCGACCTCGTGCCCGGCCGGTGCCCACGCCGTCGCGTGCCGAAGCCTCAGGGAGACGTCGATCGCGTACTCGCCCGGCGTGCTGGGCACGACCACCGGGAGCGGGTAGGACCGCGTCTCCTCCGGCCCGACGTCGATCGCCAGCGACGTCTCGCGGAGCACCGTCCCGTCGCGTCGCAGGGTCACGACGCAGTCCAGGTCCGAGGTGTCGGTGAAGAGCCGTCGGCTGTGGATCTCGAGCTCGGCGTGCGACACGGCGATCCGGAACGGCTGGTAGAGGTACCGGACCTCCTGCACCTTCGGTGTCGGCGTGCGGTCGACCAGGACGATGCCGTTGGCGCTGAACTCGTAGTCGTGCGGCGCCTCGCCGCAGTCGCCGCCGTAGCCGTCGTACTCGCGTCCGTGCCGGTCCCGCAGGCGGATGGCCTGGTCGGCGAAGTCCCAGATGAACCCACCCTGGAAGAGCGGCTCGCGGTCCGCGAGCTCCAGGTACTTGTCCACGGCGCCGAACGAGTTGCCCATCGCGTGGGCGTACTCGCACAGGATGAAGGGCTTGCTCCGGTGAGTCCGCAGCCACTCCTCGACGTCCCCCGCCGGCGTGTACATCTGGCTCACGACGTCGGTCGTCTCGGGGAAGCGCGGGTCCCAGTGGACGCCCTCGTAGTGCACCGGACGGTCGTCGAGCGCGCGGAACCACTCGGACACGGCGAGCAGGTTCGTGCCCCCGAAGGACTCGTTCCCGCAGGACCACATGACGACGCTGGGGTGGTTCTTGTCGCGCTGCGCCATGCTGGCCGCGCGGTCGAGCAGCGCCGGGAGCCACTCGGGTCGGTCACCGGGCAGCGCGGCGTCGACGCTGAGCTCGCCCGCGGCGACCCGGTCCCACATGCCGTGGGTCTCCAGGTTCATCTCGTCGATGACGTACAGCCCGTACTCGTCGCACAGGTCGTAGAAGTACGAGTTGTTGGGGTAGTGGCTCGTGCGGACGGCGTTCACCCCGATGGACTTGAGGAGGCGCACGTCCCCCTCGGTCTCCTCGCGTGTGACGACGCGCCCGTTCAGCCCGAACTCGTGCCGGTTGACGCCCCGGAACACGACCCGCTTGCCGTTGATCTTCAGCAGGCCGTCCTCGATGCCGAACCGGCGCACGCCGACGGGCTGGACGACGAGCTCGGTCGGGGCGCCGTCGGGCCCCAGCACCTCGATCTCGAGCGTGTGGCGGTACGGGTCCTCGGCGCTCCACAGGTGCGGGTCGGCGAGGGTGATCGAGAGCTCGCCGTCCCCGGACTCGACCAGGTCGCCGTGCCCCACCAGGGTCGCCCGCACGGAGCCGCCGCCGCTGACCATGGGACGCAGCACCACCTGCGCGGTCCGCAGGTCGTCGGACACGACGGAGCGCACGCTCAGGTCCTCGAGGTGCGCCGCGGGCCGGCGGTACAGGACGACGTCACGGAAGATCCCAGAGAAGCGGTAGAAGTCCTGGTCCTCGAGCCACGACCCCGCGCTCCACTTGAAGACCTGGGCGGCGAGGGTGTTCTCCCCGTCCACCACGGCCTCGGTCAGGTCGAACTCCGAGGGCGTGAACGAGTCGGCCCCGAAGCCGATGTAGGTCCCGTTGAGCCAGACGGCGATCGCGCTCTCTGCGCCGTGGAACGACACGCTCAGCCGCTCGCCGTCCGCCAGCGGGCGGTCCAGCGCGAACGTCGTCGCGTAGCTGCCGACGGGGTTGAACCGGGTCGGCACCTGCCCCGGCTCGAGCGCCTCGTGGCCGTCCCAGGGGTACTGGACGTTCGTGTACTGCGGGCGGTCGTAGCCCTCGAGCTGGATGTGGGCGGGGACGCGGATGTCGTCCCACGAGGAGGTGTCGTAGTCGGGGTCCTGGAAGCCCGCGACCGTCTGCGCCGGGTTCTTCGCGTAGTGGAACTTCCAGAGCCCGTTGAGGCACTGCTCGAACGCGCTGGTCCCGGTCGCCGCCTCCGCCCGGCCACTGAACCAGCGGTGGTCGGAGTGGGCGGGGAGCCGGTTCTCGGCGAAGAACTCGGGGTCAGCGATGCGGGCGGGGTCGAACGCCATCTGTGTCACTCCGTCGTAGGTCACTTGAGGGCACCGGTGATGCCCTGGGCGAAGCTGCGCTGCAGGACGAGGAAGATCACCACAGCCGGGACGGACGCGATGAGCACGGCGAGCATGAGCATCCCGTAGTCGGTCACGTACCCGGCGCGGATGTTCGCCAGCAGCATGGGCATGGTCTGGGTCGCGCTGTCGACGAGGATCACCTTGGGCCACAGGAAGTTGTTCCACGAGGCCATGAAGGTGATGACCGCCGCCGCGGAGAGCGTGGGCTTCATCGACGGCAGGTAGATCCGCAGGAAGATCTCGAGCTCCCGGAGGCCGTCGATCCGCGCCGCCTCGATGATCTCGTGCGGGAAGGTCCGGGACGCCTGGCGGAAGAGCAGGATGAGGAACGGCGTGGAGATCGTGGGCAGCACCACCGCGAACCAGGAGTTCACCAGGCCCAGATCGGCGAACATCCGGAACAGCGGGATCATCGTCGCCGCGAACGGGATCATGATCGCCAGCAGCAGCAGGCCCATCAGCCAGTCCTTGGCCCGGGTGTGGTAGATCTCGAAGCCGTAGCCGGCGATCGAGGTGATGGCCAGCGCCAGGACCGTGGTGGCGACCGCGATGAGGCCGGAGTACCACAGGGCCGGGCCCAGGGCGGCGGTCGACGTCAGCGTCGCGAAGTTCGCCAGCAGGTTCGTGCCCGGCAGGAGCTTGGAGGCCAGCACCTCCTGGCTGGTGTTCGTCGCCGAGACCACCATGAAGTACAGCGGGAAGATCGACGCCAGGGCGGCGACCGTCAGGAACAGGTAGCCGGGCACCCGGCGCCACGCCCGCCTAGTCACGCTTGTCACCAACTCTCAGCTGGATCGCGGCCAGGACCGCGACGATGATGAGGATCACGTACGAGATCGCGGACGCGTACCCGAAGTTCGGGTTGTTCTGGAACGAGACCAGGTAGAGGTAGTGCGAGATGCTCATCGAGCTGTTCGCCGGCCCGCCCCCGGTGAGGGTGAACGACTCGTCGAAGAGCTGAAGCGTGCCGTTGGTCGACAAGATCGCCGTGAGCAGGATCATCGGCTTGAGCTGCGGCATGGTGACGTACCAGAACGTCTTGAAGCCCCCTGCGCCGTCGATCTTCGCCGCCTCGATGGTCGAGTGGTCGATGTTCTGCAGCGCGGCCAGGTAGAAGATCATGTTGTAGCCGGTCCATCGCCACAGCAGGCCGAGGATGACGACCATCCGGGCGGTGCCCGGCTCGCCCAGCCAGTTGACGGGGCCGTCGATGAGTCCCGCCCAGAGCAGGGCGTCGTTCACCAGGCCGTCGTTGGCGAACATCGTGCGGAAGACCAGGGCGTAGGAGACGAGCCCGACGGCGCTCGGCAGGAAGATGGCCGTCCGCCAGAACGCCTTGAACCGCAGGTTCTTGTCGTTGAGGAGCGTGGCCAGCACCAGGGCCAGGGCCAGCATGATCGGGACCTGGACGATCAGGTACACGAACGTGGTGAGCAGCGTCTGCTTGAAGGTCGCGTCCTCGAGCAGCCGCTGGTAGTTCGACCACAGCGGCTCCGCCTGCTGGAGCCGCGTCCCGCGGCCGGTCTGCAGGGAGAGCAGGAAGGCCTGCAGCATCGGCCAGAAGTTGAGCCCGACGATGAGCAGCGATGCGGGCAGGAGGAAGGACCAGCCCGTCAGGCTCCGGCGCCGCTCCAGGCGGAGCGCCGGGCGGGGACCGCCCGGGGGCCGGGACGAACGGCTGGGGCGTCGCGGGCGCGGGGCCCGCGACCGGGCGACGGGAGGAACTGCCTCGTCAGTCGGCGCGGCGTTGGACACGGCTGGCTCACCTTCTGCGGAGGGGATGGACGCGGGTCGGACGGCGACCGGGCGCGGCGAGCAGTCCACCGCGCCCGGTCCGGACGTCACTGCATCGCGAACTCGACGGTGCTCTGCGCCTCCTGGAGGGCCGACTCCGGGTCGGCCCCGCCCATGATGTTGGTGACGGCCACGCTGACCGCGTCGCGGCCCTCGTAGTAGTAGGCCCCCGTGTTGTTGCTCGGGACCTCGCTGGCGTACTCGACGACCCGGCTGAAGATCGGCGAGCCGCCGAAGAACTCCTGGGGCTCGGAGTAGACGTCGCTCTCACCCGCCGGGGTCCAGTTCGCCAGGGCGCCCGAGGCGGGGAGGATCGTGTCGTAGAGCTCCGTGGAGCCGGCGAACGTGGACGCGAGGAAGTCCGCGGCCAGTTCCGTGTCGCCCGTCGCGCTGACCGCCCACGAGGAGCCGCCGTTCGCGGAGTAGTGGGTCGCGCCGTCGACGTCGTCGATCTTGGGCAGGTTCGTGACGTCCCACAGGCCGGACTGGTCGGCGGCCGACTGGATGGAGCCGACGATCCAGACCCCGTTGATCGTTCCCGCGACGGTGCCGTTGGTCAGCGTGCCGATGTACTCGTCCCACGAGTTGACCTCGAGGAGGACGCCGGAGGTGACGAGCTCCTGGTAGACGTCGATCGCCTCGAGCAGCGCCTCGTTGCCGGTGATCGTCGGGTTGCCCTCGTCGTCGAAGAGGCTCGCCCCGGCGCTCTGCAGCATCATCATGAGCGTGTCGGCGGAGCCCGCCTGGCCCGACAGCAGGGGCTTGCCCGTCTTCGCCAGGACGTCCTTGCCGAGGGTGATGTACTCGCTCCACGTGATGTCCGTGAAGTCCTCGACCGTGTAGCCGGCCTCCTGGAGGACGTCCGTCCGCAGGGCCGAGATCGCGGTGCCGTTGTCGAACGGGACGCCGTAGGTGGCGCCGTCGACGGTCGAGTACGTCACGACGGACTCGGGGAACTCGCTGAAGTCGATGCCCGCGTCGGACATGTCGCTGAAGACGTCCGGGTAGTTGATGACGTTCTTCTGGAACGCGTTGTTCTGCATGAGGAAGATGTCCGGGAGCTCCTCGAGCTGGCCGGACTGCGCGAGCGTCGTCAGCTTGGTCTGCACGTCCTCCCACGGCGTCTCGACGATCTCGAGCTCGAAGTCGGGGTGCTCCTGCTGGTAGATCTTCTCGGCCTCCTCCAGGGCGTAGATGTTGAAGGCCGGGTCCCACGCCCACACGGTGAGCGTGCCGTCCCCCTCCGCCGCCGCCTCGTCGTTGCCGCCCGGTTCGCTCGAACCGCCGCTGCAGGCGGCGAGGGCGAGGGCGAGGGTGAGGACGGCACCTGCCGAGGCCGACTTCCGGAACGTGGTCATCTGAGGATTCCTTCGTGTCGCTGCCGCCCGTCGGCGTGCGCCGGGGATCGGCTGGATGGGGTAGGCGAGCTGTCGCACGGACCGTCACCCCGGGGGTGCGGTCCGCGCCGGATCTCGATCGCGCCTGCCCACATCGGGAGCCCGATCGGTCGGTGATGGCGCGCTTGCTGCTCCTCTCTGAGCCGCAAATGTTTAGGTGAACATATGGGCTCCCCTGCGCCTTGACCAGGTTCTCCCATCACGATCGGGTAACGGCACGCGCGCCAGACGGGCCGAAATGTGACTGTCGGCGTTGACGTCAACATCGCCGGACTAGCATCACTGTGTGGCAGCAGGCACCGGCCGGGGGCGCAGGAAGGTCGGCGCGTCCATCGAGGACGTCGCCAAGCTCGCGGGCGTCTCCGCCCAGACGGTCTCCCGCGTCTCGACGGGTGCCGAGGTGGTCCGCCCGGCGACGCGCGAGCGGGTCCTGCGAGCCATGCAGGAGCTCGGGTACACGCCCAACCGCGCCGCCCGTGCGCTGCGCAACGGCTCGTACGGCACGATCGGCCTGCTCGCGAACCGGCTCGGGCGCCCCGGGGAGGCGCTGACGACCGAGGCGGTCGTGCGCGCGGCCGCGGCCGAGGACTACTCCGTGACGCTGCTGACGGTGCGCGACCCCGCGGCCGACACCTGGCAGGCCGCTGCGCACCGCCTGCCTCACCAGGCGATCGACGGCCTCATCATCCTCTGGGGTGAGGGCGCGACCCCGGAGACCCTCACCCTGCCCCGGGGGATGCCCGTCGCCGTGTCCGACTCCCGCTTCACCGGGCATTACGCGGGGGTGGTCGCCGACCAGGTGCAGGGCACGCGCGACGCCGTCCAGCACCTGGTCGACCTCGGCCACCGCACGATCCACCACCTCGCCGGCCCGGCGACGTCGGGGGCCGCTCGCGCGCGTGCCGCGGCGTGGCAGCGCACCGTCGACGAGGCGGGCCTGCGGCCGCCGCCCCTGGTGCGGGGCGACTGGACCGCCGCCTCGGGCTACGCGGTGGGGCGTGAGCTCGCCGGGAACCCGTCGCTCACCGCGGTGTTCTGCGCGAACGACGACATGGCCTTCGGGCTGGTCCGCGCCCTGGGCGAGGCGGGTCTGCGCGTGCCGCAGGACGTGTCGGTCGTCGGCTTCGACGGGATCGAGCTCAGCGGCTTCTCGGCGCCGCCGCTGACCACCGTGCGCCAGGACTTCACCCAGATCGGGGACGAGCTCGTCCGGCTCGTCGTCGGGCAGGTGCGGCACGGCGCGAATGCCGTCCAGGACCGCGTGCTGGTCCCCACCGAGCTCGTCGTGCGGTCGAGCACCGGGCCGCGGCCGGTCGACCGCGACTAGCCATCCGACGGCGGGGCCGCGGCGCTCACGCGGGCGGGCGACGTCGCGAGGGCGACATCACCGGAGGTGCGCATGCTCCGCCGACGCCGGCCGGACGGCCCTCAGTCCGAGACGGCCGCCCGGAAGCGGTGCAAGGCGCGGCTGACGTTGTGGGCCTCACCCGACTGCCGCGGACGAGAGGTTCAGCCCTGCGATCGCGAGGCCGCCCCGGCGCGGTACTCCTCGTCGGTGACGTGCTCGAGCCAGGTCACCACCTCGCCGTCCGCATCAGCCTCCTGCAGCGCGACGTGGGCCATGAAGCGCTCGGGCGTGGCGCCGTGCCAGTGCTCCTCCCCCGGCGCGATGTGGACGACGTCGCCCGGGCGGATCTCCTGCACCGTGCCGCCCCGCGCCGCGACGTAGCCGATGCCGTCGGTGACGTAGAGGGTCTGGCCCTTGGGGTGGCGGTGCCAGGCGGTGCGCGCGCCGGGGGCGAACCGCACGTGCCCGCAGCCCAGCGCCGAGCGGTCGTCCGGGATGCGGATGCCGTCGATCCACACCGTGCCGGTGAACCAGTCCGCGGGTCCGGCGCTCGTCGAGCCGCCGCTGCGTGTGACCTCCATGGCCCCTCCTCGGGGTACAGACCTCAGGCGACGCAGACGATGCCCCGGTTGCCGTCCTGGTCGGCGATCACGGTGAGCGACGGCGCCTGGCTGTCGTCCACGACCGTCCCTCCCGCGGCCACGGCGGCGGCGATGCGCTGGTCGGCCACCTCGGGGGCGACGTAGACCTCGACGTGGAAGCGCTGGCGCTGGCCCTCGCTCTCCTCGGCGTCCCCGAACCACAGGTTCGGCAGCCGACCCGTGGCGTCGCGGACCTCGTCGCTGGGCGACCCGCGCCCCTGGGACGCGGCGTCCCCGGTGAGCAGGGCGGCCCAGACCGGGGCGATGGTCGCCGACCGCGCCGTGTCGAGCCCGAGCTCGAGGACGCTCACCGAGGCCGGGTCGGCCGCGAGCGCGTGCTCGGCGGCGATCTCGGTGATCCGACCCGCGAGGTCGAGGTCCTGCTGCGTCACCCACTCCACGACGTGCTCGGTGCCCTCGCCGTCACGGAAGACGGCGTCGTCGCTGACCAGCTTCAGGTCGACGTGCCCCGAGCCGATCGACACGCTCGGGTGGTGCCCGAGCGCGTCGCCGGCCTCGCCGACCGCGGCGACGAACCGCGCGGCGGCACCGAAGTCGTCGACCAGGTAGCGCGCGTGCAGCCCCTGGGCCAGCTTGCGCCAGTCGGTCAGCCCGGCAGCGGTGATCTCGCTGTTCGCCAGCATGTCCATGTCCGGTGCCCCCAGGTGCGGTGACGCGCAGGCTCGTGCACGCCGACGCTACGGCGCCGTGAACCCGGCCGTCCAGGGTCGGGTGGACGGCGGGACCGCCGGACGTACCGGCTCAGACGCGCTCGACGCCGTCGGCCTGGGCTCCGCGGTCGCTCTGGCGGACCTTGAAGCGGACGCGGTCCCCCTCCTGCAGCGCCTCGCCGCCCCGCACGACCGAGACGTGGACGAACAGGTCCGCGCCGCCCGCGTCCGGCGTGATGAAGCCGAAGCCACGATCCGCGTCGTACCGCGCGACCACGCCCTCGCCGCCGCGCGCGGGCGGCCCGGAGGTGGATCCGCCGGACGGCGCACGGTCCGGCCGACCGCGCCCGGACGGCGCGGAGCGGTCGGGCCGACCGCGGCCGGGCGCCGCCGCGGGCCCGCGCCGCGGCGCGGAGCCGCCCACGAGCTGGACGTTGCGGGCCTGCGGGCCCTTCTCGCTCTCGGCGATGTCGAACGTCACGCGGTCGCCCTCGGCGAGCTCCGTGAGCCCACCGGCCAGGGCGCGGACGTGCACGAAGATGTCCTGCCCGCCGGCTTCGGGGGTCACGAATCCGAAGCCCTTCTCGGCGTCGTACCAGGTCACGGTGCCGTCCGCGCCGTCGGACACCGCGGCCTGGGCGGCCTGCGCCCCGAGCGGCAGCAGGTGGTCGGCCTGCGGCCCCTTCTCACCGTCGACGACGAGGAACGCGACGCGCTGGCCCTCCGCGATCACGCCGCCGCCCACGATGGCCGAGCTGTGCACGAAGATCTGGGCGCCCCCGCCGTCGGGCATGACGAAGCCGTAGCCCTTGCTCGGCTCGTACCAGGCGACGGTGCCGAGCACCCCGAGGGGCGCGTCGGCGGCCTGGTCTCCCGTGACGCGGACGCGGCGCGCCTGCGGGCCGCGGTCCCCCTCGCCCACCTCGAACTCGACGGCCTGCCCCTCGCGGAGCACCTTGGCGCCGTCGCCGCCGACGATCTCGGACGCATGGACGAACAGGTCCTCGGTGTCGTCGCCGAGGGCGAGGAAGCCGAAGCCCCGCTCGGCGTCGAACCAGCGGACAGTTCCCTGGGGCACGGTTGTTGACTCCTTGTCGAGTGACGGTTGCTCCCTCCAGTGTCCCTGATCAGATCGGTGGCCCTGCGCGGTGAACGCGGCGTCGCACGTCCTCGGCTGCTCGGCCTGGCCGTCTGCGATGACGATGCGGCCGCGCGCTCGCGACAGCCCGCCCTAGGGCATGCCCCCTCACCTCCCGGTGCGCTCCCGGTGCGTGCACCCGGGCCAGCAGCATGGTCGGCGTTCGCCGGTCTCCAGCTTCTCCTCGGCGATGCGGATGCGCCGCTCACGGGTGCTCGTGCACCACGCCCCCGAGAACGTCATGGCCGTTCCCGGGAGCGGTTGCCGGGTTCGTCGTCGAGGTCATGGGTCTCCGGCTTCCGGTACGCGTCGAGTCGGGGCTTCTCAGCTCTCGGGCAGGCCGGCGAAGGCGTTCTTCACGTCGCCGTACCAGTCGAGCGACTTCTTCGGGTGGCGCCAGCGACCCTTCATGGCGTCACGCGCCGGCTGGTGGGAGGCGTCGCCCGCCTTCTCCTCATCCTTGAGGTGGCGATCCTGGGCCTTGATGACGTCGTCGGCACTGTCTGCGCGGTGCTCGAGGTCGCACGGTCCCCCCAGCTGGCGGCAGGTCATGGTCTTCATGGTCGGTCCCTTCCGGTGATCGTGGCCGTGGGTCGAGCGGTCCTGCACCTGAGTGACGAGTGGCGGCCGGCGAGTGTGACGACCGCCGGGGTCAGGAACGGCGCTCCTCGCCCTCGCGGCGCGACACCCGGGCGAGCACGTCCGGCTCGGCGCGGAACGTGATGGCGCTGACGACGCCGTCGACCACGGTGAAGTCGAACAGGACCTTCGCTTCCCCGCGGTGGAACCAGGCGGCGGCGGGCCGGTCCTCGACGTAGACCGGGAGCGCGGCGCGTGCGCTGCCGTTGAAGAACGTCGCCACCGCGTGGCGACCATCGAGTCGCTCCGGTGTGCCGACGCGCACGGCAGCCGCATCAGCGGTGACGACGGCGTCAGGGGCTAGGAGCCGTATCAGGCGCTCGAACTCGCCGTCGCGCGCTGCCGCCATGAACGCGTCGACGACCTCCCAGCTGGACGGCCGCTCCTCGGGCGACGGCCGGCGCACCTTGGCGCGGGCCCGTGAGGCCAGCTTGCGGGCCGCCACCGGCGAGGTGTCGAGGATGGTCGCGATGGTCGAGAACTCGACACCGAAGCTGTCGTGCAGCACGAACGCCACGCGCTCCTGCGGCGAGAGTCGGTCCAGCACCACCTGCAGGGCGACGCCGACCGTGTCGGCCAGTGCGACCTCGTCGGCGACGTCGTGCGCGACCCCGGGCACCTCGACCGCTCCCACGGGCACCGGGGTCCGGGACCGCAGCCGGTCCAGGCACACCCGGGTGGTCACCGTCGTCAGCCATGCCGGAAGGCAGTCGATGTCCGTGTCGGAGCGCTGCAGGCGGAGCCAGGCCTGCTGCACGGCATCCTCGGCCTCGGCGTGATCGTTCAGCACGCGAGCTGCCAGGCGCACGAGGCGCGGCCGCTCCCGCTCGAAGGCTTCCGTGTGATTCACGTCGCTCAGCCGTCCTTCCGCGGGGCGTTGCCAGGATGACGAGCGCTCCGTCGTGAGTGTGACCGAGAGCGACGGCGTGCCGCACTAGCCTGCTGCCGTGGACCCGGCCTTCGCAGTCGCCGTGGCCAGGGCCGCGGGCCAGACCGACGGGCCGGTCGCCGCTCCCGACGTCGCGGGCGGCGTGAACGAGGTGACCGTGCTGGGCTCGGGCGCGGACCGCGTCGTCGTGCGGGCACCGCGGCCGGGGCAGGCCGTCGACCTCGACCTCGAGGCGTGGTGCATGCGGCGGGCGGCGGAGCACGGCATCGGGGTGCCCGAGGTGCTGTGGCTGGGCGAGCTCGACGGACGTGCGGCGATGGTGCAGCGGTACGTCGCGGACGTCGGCCTCGGGCGCGTCCCGGTGGCCGAGCGTTGGCGCCTGCTCGGCGAGCTGGGCCGGCGCATCGCGGCGCTGCCCCTGACGGACGCGCCCGCGGGGCTCTTCTCGCGGTTCGGCCGGGACCTGCCCGCGGCGTGGGTCGCGCACGTGGACCACAACCTCGAGGCGCTCGGGCCGGACGACCCCCTCGTAGGGCTCGGCGTCTACCGCGCGGCCGACCGGGCGCCGCTGCGCGCGCTGCTCACGGAGGCGCGTGACGCTCCCCCGTCGTTCGGGCTGACCCACGGCGACCTGTCGCCGCGCAACCTGCGCGTCCCGGCGCAGGGCGGGCCGGTGCTGCTCGACTGGGGCTCGGCGACCGCCGGCCCGGTGCCCACCACCGACCTGCTCCACCTGCTGCTCAGGCGGTCCGAGGTGGGCGACCCGGACGACACCGCCCTGGCCGCGCTCGCGCAGGGGTGGGGCGAGGAGGTGGACCGACGCGACACGGCGCTGTCGCGGCTGGTCAGCGCCCTGGACCTGACGCGCTGGGCGCTCGAGCACGCGCCCGACCGCGTGCCGGAGCAGGTCCGCGTCGCGCGGCGTCTCGTGCGACGCACCCTCGGGTCCGGGTCCGGGTCCGAGGCCGAATCCGAGGCCGCGGGCGGGCGGCACTGACGGCTGGCCCTAGCCTCACGGCATGGACCACCCCGTGGCATGGCCCCCCGCAGCACCGCTCCAGACGCCCCGCCTCGCGCTCGAGCCCTTGCACGTCGGCCACGCCGCCGAGGCGTTCGAGGTCTTCGACGACCACCGGCTCCACACCTTCACCGGCGGGGAACCGGCCTCCCAGCAGGAGCTCACGGACCGGTTCGCCCGGCAGGCCGTCGGGCAGTCCGCGGACGGCTCGCAGGGCTGGCTGAACTGGATGCTGCGCCGTCAGGACACGCAGCGCCTGATCGGCACCGTGCAGGCGACGCTGTCACCCGGTGAGGACGCCGTCGAGGCCGAGCTCGCCTGGGTCATCGGCACCGACCACCAGGGCCACGGGTACGCGAGCGAGGCCGCTGCCGCCGTCGCGCACTGGCTCCGCACGCAGGGCGTCGGCTCTCTGGTCGCCCACGTGCACCCCGACCACGAGGCCTCGGCGGGCGTCGCCCGCGCGCTGGGGCTGCGGGCCACGTCCACGGTGGTCGACGGCGAGGTCCGCTGGGAGGGCTGACCGTCCGGGCCGGCGCGCCTGGTCATCCGTCACGGGACCGTCAGCCGCTACCGGGACCGAGCGACGGGAATCCGGCCGCGGCCCTAGGGTCGCCGCATGATCGTCGAAGCCTCGGTCGACGTCGCGGTCCCGCCCGACGTCGCGTACGCCGTGTCCCAGACCACGGGCGACGCCCGCCTGCGCTGGGACCCCTTCATCCGGCACCAGCGGTTCCTCGACGGCGCGACGGCCCCGGCGGTGGGGGTCCGGACCCTCACCCGCCACCGGTCGGGGCTGCGCATGGTCAGCCAGTACGTCTCCTACCGACCCCCGACGAACGTCGGCATGAAGATGGTCGAGGGGCCATGGTTCTTCGCGGTCCTGGCCGCCGGGTGGCGGTTCACCCCGCTGCCCGACGGCGGCACGCGTGCGGTGTGGCGCTACAGCTTCACCTGCCGCCCGCCGTGGCTGGCGCCGCTCGCCGAGCGGATCGGGCGCGTCGTCCTGCAGCGCGACATCGACCGTCGGATCGCCGGGTTCGCCCGCGGCTGCGCCGACCCCGTCGTGCTCGCCGCGGCCGGCGAGCGGACCGGGTAGCCGGACGCCGTCGGGCGCGGCGGTAGCGCCTGCCGTACCCGGGAGAGGGCGGCCCGGACACGTGGTCCTCATCGCGTCCACCGCGACGGCGCTGGTCCTGCTCGCGGTGACCCGCGGCACGCTGGGCCTGCGGGTCACCGGGCACGTCAGCGCGGGGCCTCGCCCGGAGCGCTGAGCCGGACGACCGATCGCCGGGGGAGCCACCGCGACGTAGCGTGGCGGGTCTAGGGGGAATCATGACGACCTGGCACGAGGACCAGCTGTCCGCGATCGACCGCGAAGGTGAGCTGCAGGTCGCCGCGCTGCGACCTGACGGGACACCGCGGAACCCGGCGACCGTGTGGCACGTCGCGGTCGACGGGGATCTCTTCATCCGATCGGTCCGCGGCGAGTCGGGTGCGTGGTACCGCGCCGCCAGACGGACCGGCACGGGGGTGATCGACGCCGGCGGCCTGCGCGCCGACGTCGTGTTCACCCCGGACGACACCCACGACGAGGCGATCGACCAGGCGTACCACGTCAAGTACGGCGACGGCTCGGCGGTGCGCGCCATCACCAGCCCGCTCGCCGCGGCGACCACGCTGCGCGTCGAACCGCGCTGAGCGGCGGCGGTGGCGAACCACCCCCCGAGCCGCTCGAGGCGCCGGCGCGGTCCGCGTCCGGCCGATGCGTACGCTCGCGCGGTGGCCGACTACGACGCACGGCTCGTCGAGCTCTACGACGAGGACAACCCCGACGGGCCGGACCACGACTGGTTCCGCGCTCTCGCCGACGAGGTCGGCGCGCGGGCGGTGCTCGACCTCGGCTGCGGGACCGGCATCCTCACCGTGACCCTCGCGGGGCCGGGCCGCACCGTCGTGGGGGTCGACCCCTCGCCCGCCATGCTCGCGTACGCCGCCGCCCGTCCGGGCGGCGGCGACGTGCGATGGGTCCTCGGCGACAGCCGAAACCTCCCCGCGGGACCGTTCGACTACGCCGTCATGTCCGGCAACGTCGCGCAGCACATCCCCGACGGGGCGTGGGAACGCACGCTCGCCGACGTCGGCCGCGCCCTGCGCCCCGGCGGCGTCCTCGCCTTCGAGAGCCGCAACCCCCGCGCCCGGGCCTGGGACTGGTGGGCCGGCGCGCCGACGCTCCGGCAGACCGGCCGGGGCCCGCTGCGCGAGTGGTCCGAGATCACCGAACCGGCGCCGGGCCTGGTCGCCGCGACGTTCCACACCCTGTTCGTGGACACAGGCGAGGAGGTCGTCGAGGAGCTGTGCCTCGCGTTCCGCGAGCGCGCGCTCATCGAGGAGCAGCTGACCGACGCCGGGTTCGTCGTCGACGACGTGCGGGGAGGCTGGGACGGTGCACCGTGCGAACCCGACTCGCCCATGATGATCTTCCGCGCACACCGCGCGGGCCGCTGATCCGGGGCAGGATCTCCCGGTGATCACCCTCCGCGACGCTGCCACCGGCGACCTCGACCTGCTGTACGACCTGCTCCTGGAGGCGTTCAACTGGGATGGCACGCCCCGCTTCACCCGCGACCAGGTGGTCGCCGACCTCCACACCGCGCGCTACCTGGCCGGGTGGAAGCGACCGGACGACTTCGGTCTCGTCGCCGTCGACGGCGACGAGCCGCTCGGGGCCGTCTGGGCCCGGGCGCTGCCCGCGGCGGCACCGGGTTACGGGTACGTCGCCGACGACGTCCCCGAGATCGGCATGGCCGTGGCGCCGGCGCACCGGGGGCGCGGCGTGGGCTCGGCCCTCCTGGCCGGCTGCGTCGAGCAGGCCCGGGGCCTGGGCCGACGTGCGCTGAGCCTCAGCGTCGAGGACGGCAACACGGCGGCGCGAGCGCTCTACGAGCGGCACGGCTTCGCCGTCGTCGGACGCAACGGCGACTCCGACACCATGCTGCGGGAGCTCTGAGCGCACACCGCGACCCGTCACGCGTGGTGGGGTCCATGTCGGACCGGAGGGCCTTGCCGCGCCCGCGCCGCCGTGGTTCTATCTAGGTAGGAATCAGACCTAGGTAGGGGAATCAGTGGACGTGATCGCGTGGCCGGAGCGCGACCGGGCGTGGGCGACGCGGTATCGCGCCTCGATGGGCGCCAGACCGGTCCCGGCAGACGCGCTCGGGGAGCGCGAGCGCCAGCTGCTCGCAGCGGTCCACGCGGCCGGCGTCCCCGCCGCCGAGCTCTTCGGCGACGCCCGTGAGCTCGCGGCGGAGGACGCCGCCGAGCTCGGGACCGCGGACGAGGCGGTGCGGACCTCGCAGGGCGGTGGCCTGCGGCCGGCGCTGCTCGAGGCGGGCGCCACGCTCGTCGCGATCGCGGTGGTCGGGGCGGTGCTCACGGCGGTCCGCAGCGGCTGGGCCGTCGACGTCGACCTCGCGTCGGTCCTCGTCGCGCTGAGCGTGACGGTCGCCTTCCTCGGCTGGGTCGCCGGCCGGGCCCTCTTCTCCGCCGGCCGTCCCCTCCCGGCAGTCGGTGCGCTCGTCGCCGTCGGTGCGCTCGCGCTGGCGGGCATCGGCGCGGCCGCCGGCGTCGGCCCGGGCCACGTCCTGGCGCGGGACGTCCCCGTGCCGCTGTGGGGTGCGGCGGCGCTCGTGCCCGGCGTCCTCGCGCTCGTGGCCGCGCGCCGCACGCGCCAGCCCGTGCTGCGCGAGAGCTGGGACGACGCGGAGTGGCTGCGCCGGTTCCACCACGCGCTGCGGACCCGACTGGTGCCCTCGGCCACCGCCCGCGGCCACGTCACGGAGGTCGAGCAGGCGACCCGAGCCGGGAGCTCGTCGGCGTTCGACGAGTTCGGCCACCCGGTGGTCCTGGCTCGTCAGGTGGCCGACGCCGACAGGACGGCACGGGCACGCCGCTGGTGGATCTCCACCGTCGCCGGCACCGTCATGCCGCTCGCGGTCGCGGGGCTCATCCTCGCCATGGACAGCTGGGGCTCCCTGACGATCCCCGCGGTGGTCGTCCTGCTGCTCAGCGCCGTCCTCGCCCTGGCCGGTCGCCGGGCGGACCGCCCGTGGGTGGGACGGCGATGAGCCTCGCGGCGTGGCAGCGCGCCTCGTTGCCGATGCTGGTCCTCGACGTGCTCGCGGTCGCGCCACGGCACGGCTACGGCATCGCGCAGGCCCTGGTCTCGGCCGGGCTCCAGCCGATCAAGGGCGGCCAGCTCTACCCCCTGCTCGTCCGGCTCGAGGACGAGGGGGCGATCACGGCGGGGTGGGAGGAGAGCGAGTCCGGCCCCGCCAGGAAGGTCTACGAGCTGACGCCCGCCGGCCGCGCCCGGCGCGAGGACCTGCGCGCCCAGTGGCGCGCGTTCGTCGAGGCAGCGGAGGCGGTGCGGTCGGGCGAGTGATCCCTCCTGGTCGCGGGCGACTTGCCGCTATGGAAACTCGCGAGAGCGCCACCCCCGACGACGCCCGTGCCGCCCTGCGCCAGCTCGACGACGCGCGGGCCCTGCTCGCCGAGCGCATCGCCTCGCCGTGGTGGTACCGGCTGGGCGCCGCCTCCTGCACGACGTCGATGTTCGTCGGCATGGGCCTGCTCGTGGGCAGACCGGAGGCGCGCGGCACCACCGAGTCCGTGGCGACCCTGCTGATCACGCTCGGTGCGGTCGTCGCCCCGGTGGTGCTGCTCTGGGCGCTGAAGCGCGCGACAGGGGTCTCGGTCGAGCGGTACGCCGAGGGTCTGGGTGCCTGGTACGTCGTCGTCTTCGGCCTGCTCGCGCTCGCCTTCGCGCTGCAGGCGTTCGCGGGCGTCCCCGCGGCCCTGCACGTCGCGGGCGCCGTCGCCTTCGTCGCCACCGTGGTCACCGAGCGACGGATCGACGAGCGGCTGCGACGTCGGGTCCGAGCGGGCGCGGGCGTGCGGGCGGCCGCGTGACCGCGGAACCGGTCTTCAACGAGGTCATCCACGCCTCGAACCGCCTGCAGATCTGCGCGATGCTCGCCGCGGTGGAGGCCCTGGAGTTCGCCACCGTGCGCGATGCGCTGGCCATCAGCGACTCGGTGCTGAGCAAGCACGTCAAGGTCCTGGCCGACGCCGGCTACGTGGCGATCTCGAAGGTTCCGCACGGGTCGCGGACCCGCACCTGGCTGGCCCTGACCGAGCCGGGCCGCGCGGCGCTGGACGGCCACCTCGCGGAGCTGCGGCGCATCGCCGCGATGGCCACCACGACCTGACCGCCCGCCGGGGGGCACGCGTCAGCGGTCGGCCTCAGGCGGGTCGGGCCGGCGGCGCCTCGCCCGCGAGCAGAGCGTCCAGCATCGGGACGAGGGCGTCGCGCTGCTCCTCACCGAGTCGTGCGAGCACCATGCTGTGCTCCGCGATGCTGTCGGCGATCCGCCCCCGCAGGTCCCGACCCGCAGGCGTCAGCGTCAGGAGCTTCACCCTGCACGTCGTCGTCGGCGTGGCGTGGTTCCTGGCGACGACCCCCTCCCGGCCGCCCCGCACCCACCCCTGACCGCCCGGCGGTTCCCATCTCCCGCCGACCACGTCCGTTCCCACCCGGCACGTCCTCTGCACCGGACGTACTCGCGTGGGACGGACGCGCTCAGCGGCGAACGCTCAGCGGGTGAATGTCGGCCGGGTGGTGGGACGGGGGGCAGACGCGGGCGGTGGCGTCCGACAGACTGCCGCGGTGGACGAGACCCTCTGGCGCCTCGGGCTCGAGGCGGCCATCGAGCGCTGCTACGGCGACTCCGCGCCGGTGGCCGTCGTGGGCATCGACCGGGCCAGCGTCCCGTGGGACGTCGCTCCGATGGAGACCGTGCTCGTCCACTCGCGCGACCTTCCCGTGCCCCACTGGCACTACATCGGGCTCGGCCTCACGGCTCCCGGCGCCCGCGCGGCTCCGGCGGGCGTGGCACCGACGGCCGAGCTCACCTTCCGCCTCGAGCGTCACGCCGAGACGCAGCCGCCACGGTGGCCGCTCGACCTGCTCCACCACGTCGCGACGTACCTGGCCGCAACCGGTGAGCTCCTCGGACCCGGCCACACGTTCGACCTCAACGCTCCCGTGACGCCGGACGCGCCCTCGCCGCTGCGACACCTCCTGTTCGCACCGGACCCGGACCTCGGCGATGCCTTCCTCCAGGCCGTCGGCATCACCTCGGACGAGCTGGCGGCGCACGAACGATGGTCCGGCTTCCGCGCCCTGCTCGACCAGCACCTCCCGATGCTGGTCACGGCGCCCCGGCGGACGTCGACGCTCGCGCTGCCCGGCGTCGCGGCGCAGGTCGAGGCGGGAAGCGAGGTGGACGGATCCGAGCGCGTCGCGCTCGTCGTCTCGACGCTCGAGGTCGCACGGTCGGCGCGCCTGGCCGATCGCGCCCTGGGGCGCTCCCGGATCACCGTCACGCTCAGCACGCACCCCGTCGACGGACTGCGGCGCGCCCTGCTCGACAGGGTGGCCCGCGGTGCCGCGTTCATGCTGCGCGGACCGGGCACCGAGCTGCTGCTGGTGCCCCAGGCCGGCGTCGGGCCGCTGCGCGAGGAGCCGAGCTGCTGGGTCGTCGGCCTGTCGCCCGAGCAGGCCGCGAGCCTCGCCGACACGCTGGCGCCCGTGGTGGGCACGTACCGGTCGGCGGCACTCCCCGCCGTGACCTTCGACATCCGCCCGTCCGCCGTGACGCAGATGCCCGCTCCGGAAGCCGACCCGGCCTGGTGACACCGCGGCCGAGTGCGTCCGTTCCCACCCAGAACGCCCTTCGGGGCGGACGTGCTCACGGGGAACGGACGTGCTCAGCGGGGCGGCGTCGGCGGGGCTGTGGACACGCCCGCGTCCACAGGACCGACGGGCCCGGCGCCAGGGAGCCGCCTCCCGCGCGCACCGTGGTCCCGTGCCACGACGACCCGGAGCGTCCCTGCCCGCCGACGAGCCGCTGCCGCCCGTCCACCTGGCGCGGCACGTCGACCCGTCGCTCGCCGCCGCCCACCTGCGCAGCGGTCGGTGGGTCCGCGTCCGGCGCGGTGCCTACGTCGACGTCGACCACCTCCGCGGTGACCGTGCCCGCGCGCTGGCGCTCGCCCGCATCGCCGCGCTGGGCAGCCAGCTGACGATCGACCACGTGGTGACCCACGAGTCGGCGGCGCTGCTGTGGCGCCTGCCGGTGCTGCGGGTGCCCGAGCGGACCCACGTCGCCCAGGCGCGGCCGTCCCGGAGCGGGTGCAGCGCCGACGTCGTCCGGCACGTCCTCGAGCTCGCGGCGGGCGACCGGACGCTGCACTGCGGGCGGGCCGTCACGACGCTCGAGCGCACGGTGGTCGACTGCGCGATGTCCTGCCCGCCGGCCGCTGGACTCGTCGTCGCCGACGCGGCCCTCCACCGCGGCGCCGACCTCGCGGTGTGCCTCCAGCTGCTCACGACCATGGCCGGGCGGCGTGGCGTCGTGCGGGCCCGCGCCGTCCTCGACGTCGCCGACGACGGCGCCGAGTCACCCGGCGAGACGCTCGCCCGGCTCGCCGTCCTGCGGGCCGGACTCCCGGCGCCGACGACGCAGGTCCCGGTGCGGACCGCGCTCGGCACCTTCTGGGCGGACCTGGGTTGGCCGGCCTGGCGGCTGCTGCTGGAGTACGACGGCGTCGCGAAGTACGACGTCGGCCGCGTGGCGCTGCTCGCCGAGAAGCGGCGCGAGGACGCCCTGCGGGCGGAGGGCTGGGCGGTGCTCCGCGTCATGGCCGACGACACGCGGAGCCCCGAGCGCCTCCTGCGACGCGTCCAGCCCTTCATCCCGCCCACGGAACGCCGGCAGCTGACCCCGCGGTTCGCGCTCCTCTGACCGACCGCGAGCACGTCCGTTCCCGCCGACCACGTCCGCCGTGGGGGACGTGGTCACGTGGAACGGACGAGCTCGGACGCCAGGGCGGCGCGGTCAGGGGGTGAGGGACGGGTCCGCCGCGATCGCGTCTAGGTCGCGCACGGCGTAGCGGTGGTGCTCCCACACCTCCTCGAGGATCACGTGAAGGCACGAGCGCGTGGTCTCGGGCTGGTCGGGCCCCCAGGGGTTGCTGCGCGGGACGTCGAGGTCCGACGACGTCACGCCGGCGAGGAAGTCGCGCACCATCGCGACCCGGTCCGCCCGGGCCTCGAGCACCTCCGCGTACGACGGCGCCTGCAGGGAGAACCCGGACATGTCGTAGCCGTCGGTCTCGTACTCGCCGTTGGGCTGGCCGACCGGGTGGTACGGCTGCTCCCGCTCGAGGATCCCGCGGCCGAGCCAGGTGTCCGTCGCCATCACGAGGTGCCGGAGCGTCTGGGCGAAGGACCACTCGCCGTCGACCTGGGCGTCCACGGTCCCCGCCGGCATCGACGCGGCGCGCTCGATGGTTCCCTCCCAGGTCCGCTCGAGCGCCGCCCAGGCAGCACGCAGGCCGTCCGGGTCCTGCGCGTATCGCTCGCCGCGGCCGGGGAAGCGCCGGTTCAGCTCCGCGTCGACCAACGGCGCGACGTCGACGCCGTTGACCACCAGCGAGCCGTCGTACAGCCACGGGGCGTCGATCTCGGCACCGGCGACGTCGGCGCCGCGGATCACCGCCCCGGACAGGTCGCAGTTCACGAGCCGGGCGCCCGTGAGGTCGACGCCGCGGAACTCCGCGCCGCGCAGGTCGTCCGACCCGGTGAAGGACGCCATGAACCCCTCCCCGCACGCAGACCGCCGGACTCCCCGGCGCGCCGCCGACGCTACGCCGCACCGGCTGCCTCCGGAAGGCGCGCTGGCCGCCGCGCCCTGGACGCCGGCGACCACGTCGGTCCGCCGCGCCCCGGCAGCGACCACGTCCGTTCCCACCCAGCTCGTCCTCCGCAGCGGACGTGGTCGGTGGGAACGGACGTGGTCGGCGAGCGGTGCGGTCGGTGGGCGGGGCCGGGGCGGAGGACGGCGACAGCGGGAGGGCGACGTCGGGGTGGGGCGTGTCGGTGGGGTCGGGCACCATGGCGGGATGGCCATCGAGCTGCCGGAGCTGGTCGTGCCCGACGCCGCCGCGTGGCGCGCCTGGTTGCAGGACAACCACGCGTCCGCCGACGGCGTCTGGCTCGCGCTGACGCGCAAGGGCGGCACCGTCACCTCGCTCACCTACGAGCAGGCCGTGCTGGAGTGCCTCTGCTTCGGCTGGATCGACGGCCAGGCGCGGTCGCGCGACGCCGAGTCGTCGTTCCAGCGCATGACGCCGCGGCGCGCGCGCTCCCGGTGGTCCGCGATCAACGTCGAGCGGGTCGGCCGGCTGGAGGCCGAGGGCCGAATGACCCCGGCCGGACGCGCGCAGGTCGACGCCGCCCGGGCGGACGGCCGCTGGGACACCGCGTACGCCGGTCCGGCGACGATCGAGGTCCCCGAGGACCTCCTGGCGGCCCTCGCCGCCGAGCCGCGCGCCCAGGCCTGGTGGGACGTCCTGACCTCCGGTAACCGGTACGCGATCCTCTACCCGATCGGCGCCGTCAAGCGGGCCGAGACCCGCGAGCGCAAGATCGCCGAGTTCGTCGCGGCGCTCGCCGAGGGCCGCACGCCCCACCCCCAGCGCCGCCGACCCGAGAACGCCTGAGCTGGTCGCGGCCGACGCGCGGGTTTGCCTCACCACCGGCGCGGACCGGCCGATGGGCGACCGAACGGGTGGCACGGTGTCGCACGGGGGCGGAGCAGGCGTGGCGCGGCGACAGAGGTCCGAGGCGGAGCACCAGGTCGCAACGCTGCTGCGCCAGGCGCGGGAGGCGCTCGGACTGAGCGTCTCGTTCCTCACGAGGATCCAGGGCGACACGCAGATCATGGAAGTCGTCGACACCTCGCTGCCCGTCTTCCTGAGCGACGGCGCACGGCAGCGCCGCGACACCACGCTCTGCAAGACCGTGCTCGACGGCGACGCGCCGGAGGTCATGCCCGACATCCGCGACCACCCGGCCGCGATGAAGCAACCCGCGGCACGGTTCGCGCACTTCCGGAGCTACGTCTCGGTGCCAGTGACGCTGAGCGACGGACGGCTCTACGGCACGTTCTGCGCCGCCGGCCTCACCCCCGAGCGCAACCTCTCCGAGCGCGACGCGGCCCTGCTCAAGGTCCTCGCGTCCGCCGCCGCGATGATCATCGAGCCCGGCGTCCGCGAGCGCGAGCGCCGCGAGGCCATCGAGCACCGCCTGGTCCCGATGATGCGGGCCGGCGGACCGAGGATCCTCCTGCAGCCGATCGTCGACCTCGGGACCGGCCTGCGCACCGGCGCGGAGGCGCTGGCGCGCTTCCCGGCCGACTGGCGGACCACGCCCGACGTCGTCTTCGCCGAGGCCCACGACGTGGACCTGGGCGAGCGCCTCGAGCTGCTCGCGCTCGAGCGGGCCGCGGAGCACCTCGCTGCGATCGAGGGGCACCTCGCCCTCAACGTGTCGCCGGCGGTCCTGCTCTCGCGAGCGTGCGCGCGCTTCCTGCGGCGGTTGCCGCTGGACCGGGTCGTCCTGGAGCTGTCCGAGCACTCCCCGGTCGAGGACTACGACGCCCTGCGCTCGGCCCTCGCCGGGCCCCGCGCGGCCGGCATGCGGCTCGCGATCGACGACGTCGGCGCGGGTTTCGCGTCCCTGCGCCACATCGTCCTGTGCGCCCCGGACGTCATCAAGCTGGACCGGAGCATCGTCGACGGCGTCAGCGCCGACCCGGTGCTGACCACGCTCGTCGAGGCGCTCGTGGCGTTCGCCCACGGGAACGGCACGACGGTCGTCGCGGAGGGTGTCGAGACCGCGGCCGACGTCGCGGCGCTGCGACAGCTGCGCGTCGACGAGGCCCAGGGCTGGTACTTCGGCCGCCCCGGCCCCGCGGACGCTCTCGCGCCCCTCGCCCCCGGTGTCCCCACGCCGCGCGCGGCCGCCCGCTCCTGACGTCCCGTCCCGACGTCGTCCGGCGGGCAGTCGCCTCTCGCCCTCGCACGTCACCCGTCCGGCTCGAGGACAATCACGCGTCCGTCGAGGGTCACGCCCGTGCTCACGAGGAAGGGCGGCGACGGGGCGCGCGACCTAGACTCCCCGCATGGCGGCGCCCGAGACCCGGCTCCTGGTGCTGGGGGCCGTGCGCCTGTTCGAGCCGGTCAACGGCTACCAGATCCGCCGCGAGCTCATGTCGTGGGGCGTCGGCGACTGGGCCCACGTCCTGCCGGGATCGGTGTACTCGAGCCTGGCGACGCTGGCCAAGCAGGGCCACCTGGAGCGGGCGGACCTGCAGGACGGCGGCCGCTCGGTCGCGGTCTACACGACGACGCCGTCGGGGCGCGAGGAGCTCTCCCGGCTCTTCGAGCACGCGTTGACGACCGTCGACCCGCTCAACCCGCTGCCCGTGCACACGGCCATGAGCATGTGCTTGCTCTTCCCGCGCGACGTCGTGCGGGAGCACCTCGCCACGCGCGCCTCGCGGCTCGACGCCCACGTCGAGGCCCTGCGGCGGGCGCACGCCACGGCGGACGTCACCTCGCCACCGCACGTCGAGCGCGTCCTCGAGCTCCAGCTGGGACTCGCCGAGCTCGAGCGCACCTGGGTGCGTGACCTCGTCGACGTCGTCGCGCGCGGCGGCCTCGCGTTCGCCGGGGAGCCGATGCGCTGGCAGCCCGCGGCGGACGACCCGGGGTGGCAGATGGCCGCCGACCAGGCCCGATACCGGGCCCTGCTCAGGACGCGCGCCGGCTGACCCGGCGCGCCGGGGACGTACCGCGCCGGGCGACCCGGCCGTGTCGGACGCCGGTGGGACGCTCGCCCGGTCAGGCACCGACCCGGCGGCTCGCACCCGATGAGTCGGCGGCCCGGACCGGGTCTGGTCTCCAGGGCCGGCGCCGGAATCCGTTGACATCGCTGTGACGCCGGTCGCAGCATGAGTGATGTTCAAGTTTGAACACCTGGGGGACGCATGATCGAGGCACGAGGGCTGGTCCAGACGTTCCTGGCCCGCCAGGGCAGGACCAAGAGCGAGGTGCGCGCGGTCGACGGCGTGGACCTCGACGTCGCGGAGGGCGAGGTCGTCGGCTTCCTCGGCCCGAACGGCGCCGGCAAGACGACGACGCTGCGCATGCTCACGACGCTCCTGCGCCCGACCGAGGGCACGGCGCGCGTGGCGGGCTACGACGTGGTCCGCGAGTCGGTGCAGGTCCGGCGGAGCATCGGCTACGTCTCGCAGTCGGGCGGCGCCTACAGCGGCGCCCGGGCCGGTGACGAGGTGGTCGACCACGGGATGCTCTACGGCCTGCCCAAGTCGGTCGTCGAGCGGCGCGGTCGCCACCTGTTCGAGCAGATGGACCTGCCCGGGCTGTGGACCCGCATGCCCAAGAACATGTCCGGGGGGCAGAAGCGGCGGCTCGACGTGGTCATGGGGCTCATCCACGAGCCGCAGCTCGTCTTCCTCGACGAGCCGACGACGGGGCTCGACCCCCAAGCGCGCGCCAACCTGTGGGAGCACATCCGAGGCCTGCGCGACCGCCTCGGCGTGACGGTCCTGCTCACGACCCACTACCTCGACGAGGCCGACGCGCTCTCGGACCGCATCGTCATCATCGACCGCGGCCGCATCGTCGCGTCCGACACGGCCGACAACCTCAAGGCGCAGGTCGCCGGGGACCTCGTCGAGCTCGAGCTCGTGGACGCCACGCTCGCGTCCCGGGCGGCGGAGCGTCTCGCGGCACTCGCCGGCACCACCGTCGAGGTGGACGGCAACCACGTGCGCGGCCGCGTGCCGCGTGCCGGCCGGACGCTCCAGGGCTTCCTGCGGGACCTCGACACGTCGGGCATCGGCCTCGAGTCGATCGGCGTGCTCCGACCGACGCTCGACGACGTCTTCCTCGCCCTCACCGGGCGCAGCCTGCGCGACGCCGAGTCCGCCACCGAGCCGACGGGCGGCACCGACGCCGGCGCCGGCGAGCCCGACCTCGAGCCGGCCGCCGCCGGCGCGAGCACCGGCGCGCCCGCCGCGACACCGACCACGCCAGGAGCCGACCGATGACCGCCACCGCACCCGCCCTCTCCGCCGACCTCGCCGTGCCGGGCGGCACGCCGTCGTCGTTCTTCCGGGAGAGCGTCATCGTGTTCCGCCGCCAGCTGCGGATGAACCTGCGCAACCCGGCGTGGGTGATCATCGGGATGCTGCAGCCGATCCTCTACCTGCTGCTCTTCGGGCCCCTCCTCGAGCCGCTCATCGGGCAGTTCGGGGCGACGAACGCGTACACGTTCTTCGTGCCGGGCATGCTCGTCCAGCTCGGCGTCTTCGGCGCCTTCTTCGCGGGGTTCAGCCTGATCGGCGAGTGGCGCGAGGGCGTCATCGAGGCGGAGCGGGTGACGCCGGCCAGCCGCACGGCGCTGCTGGTCGGCCGCCTCTACCGCGACCTGCTCCAGCTCTTCGTGCAGGCGCTGATCCTGGTGGGCCTCGGGTACCTGCTCGGGATGGTCGCGTCCGGCGGGGGCATCGTGCTCGGCGTGGTCCTCACCCTCCTGCTGGGCGGGGCGTGCGCAGCGGCGTCCAACGCGCTCGCGCTGACCACCAAGTCCGAGGACGTCATGGCCCCGGTCATCAACATGGTGATGATGCCGGTCCTCCTGCTCTCGGGGATCCTGCTGCCGATGACCATCGGCCCGGCGTGGCTGCAGAGCGCGAGCGACTTCATGCCGATCCGGCACGTCGTCGACGGGGTGCGCTCCTCCTTCGCCGGCGACTTCGCGAGCTCCGGCCTGGTCTGGGGCACCGCCTGGTCCATCGTGATGTTCGTGCTGGCCGTGTGGTGGGGCACCGCGACGTTCCGCCGCGAGAACGCCTGAGCCGTCCGCCCGGTCACGCGCCCACGTCGCGCCCCGCGTCGACTCGCCCGGCGAGGGTGTCGATTCCGGCCCCCGGCGCCCGTCATGCTTCCGACGGCGCCACCAGGAGTCGTCGGACGCGAGGAGGAACGATGAGCACCACCCGGGACTACGTGCTGCTGCTGCACGGCGACGAGCGCGAGTGGCGCGACGCCGACGAGGCCGCGGTGGCGCAGGCGTACGGCGAGCACGACGAGTTCTCCCGGCTGTGCGGTGAGCGCGGCCACGAGATCCTCGGCGGCGAGGAGCTGCGGCTCAGCGAGACGTCGCTGGTCGTGCGGTCCCGCGAGGGCGAGGTCCAGGTCACCGAGGGCCCGTTCACCGAGACCGTGGAGCAGCTCGGCGGCTACTACGTGATCCGGACCGCCGACGTGCAGGACCTCGCGCGGCTCGCCGCCATGCTCGCCGGTACCGGCGCCGTCGAGATCCGGCCGATCGTGCGCCCCACCGACCAGCCGCAGTCCGGCGCGGCGGCCGCCGAGCAGGTGGCGTCGTGAAGTTCCTCGTGCTCATCTACCAGGACGAGTCGGTCTGGCGCGACGCCACCCCCGCCGAGCAGGAGCGCTACTACGCCGAGCACGAGGCATTCTCCGCGGCCGTCCCCGAGCGTGGCTGCACGATGCTGGCCGGCGAGGCCCTGGTCGGCGTCGCGTCCGCGACGACGGTCCGTCGCCGCGGCGAGCACGTGGACATCTCGGAGGGGCCGTTCGCGGAGACCGCCGAGCAGCTCGGCGGCTTCTACCTGCTCGACGCCCCGGACCTCGACGCGGTGACCGACCTCTGCCGCCTGCTGCCCGAGTACACGCTCGAGATCCGTCCCGTCGCCGACATGGACTGACGGCGGTCGCGTGACGGACGAGGACGGCGGGCCGGTCGGGGCGGCCCTGGAGCTCGCGTGGCGCGAGCACTGGGGCCGCCTCGTCGGCCTCGTCCTGCGGCAGACGGCCCGCGCCGACCTGGCCGAGGACGCGGTCGCCGACGCGTTCGCGGCCGCGGCGCGCACCTGGCCGGCGGCGGGCGTCCCGACGAACCCGGGCGGGTGGCTGCTCACGGCCGCACGCCGGCGAGCGGTCGACGTGCTGCGCTCGGAGGCGGTCCACCGGCGCAAGGAGCCGCTCGTCCTGGTCGACGCGCAGCTCCGCGAGGAGGCGGCGGCGACGGTCGACCCGGGCGCCCACGTCGAGGACGAGCGCCTGCGGCTGATCCTCACCTGCTGCCACCCGGCGCTCGCCCCGGACGCCCGCGTGGCCCTGACGCTGCGCTTCGTCGTCGGCCTCGACGTGCCCGACATCGCGGCGCTCCTCCTGCTCCAGGAGCCGACGGCGGCCGCGCGCCTGACCCGAGCGAAGAAGCGCCTCGCGACCACGGGCATCCGGCTCACGACGCCGCCGCCCGAGCGCCTCGAGGAGCGCCTCGAGGCGGTCGCGACGGTCCTGTACCTGCTGTTCACGGCCGGCTACCACCCCGGTCCCCGCGACCGCGGCCTGCGGGTGGACCTCGCCGACGAGGCCATCCGCCTCACGCGCCTTCTCGACGAGCAGCTGCCCGGCCGCCCGACGACCCGCGCGCTGCTCGCGCTCCTGCTGCTCCAGCACTCGCGGCGCGGGTCACGGACCGACGCGGACGGCGCCCTCGTCCTGCTGCCGGACCAGGACCGGTCCCGCTGGGACCACGACGACATCGACGCCGGTCTGACGCTCCTCGCCGGCCTGGCGCCGACCACGGGGCGCGCGGAGGAGTACCGGCTCCAGGCGCTCATCGCCGCGGAGCACGCCCGCGCGACGACGGCGGACGCGACCCGGTGGCCCGTCATCGCGCGCCACTACGCGGCGCTCGAGGCGCACACCGGGTCGCCCGTCGTGCGGCTGGCACGCGCGGTCGCGGTGGCGGAGGCCGACGGTCCGGCGGCGGGTCTCACGCTCCTGGACGGGCTGGAAGCCCTGCTCCCGCACCACCACCGCCTGCCCGCGGTGCGCGCCGAGCTGCTCGCTCGCCTCGGCCGGCGCGAGGCGGCGCTCGCGTCGTTCGACCGGGCGCTCGCCCTCGTCCGCAGCGACGCCGAGCGCCGACACCTCACCGAGCGCGCCGCCGCGGTGCGGGCGCCGGCGGCACCCTGAGGCGTCGCCCCTCAGCCCAGCAGCTTCGCGATGACGCGCGCGCCGGCCCGCGGCGACAGGCGCGGCGACCCGGTGAGCCGGCCCTCCAGCGTCGCCACGTTGATGACGCTGATGACCGCGAGCGCGGTGTCGAAGTCGTCCTGCGTGGTGCCGGGCTCGGCGTCGTCGCCGCGCCGCGCCCGGCGCACCTCGGCGATCTGGTCCGCGAGCACCTCGTGCGAGGTCACGTGCAGGCGAGCGAGCTCCCCCGACGCCTCGGGATGGCGCAGCCCGTAGGCGAGGAACTCGAGCGAGAGCAGGATGCGGTGGTCGTCCATCACGCTGGTGAGCCACTCCGCGACCGCGTCCTGGTCGACCCCGTCGACCGTGACCCCCGGGATGGTGGCGCCGGGTGAGTCGATCGTGACCCGGAGCATGTCCGACGCGAGCGCGAGGAAGACCTCCTCCTTCGACCCGAAGTGCGCGTACACGGCGCCCTTCGTGTACCCGGCCTCGGCGGCGATGTCGCCCACCGACGCGCCCTCGTAGCCCTTCGCCGCGATCACCCGCGCGGCCGCCTCCAGCAGGTCGGCGCGCGTGCGGTCGACCTTCTGGCGTCGCCGCTCCTCGGCGGAGGAGCCGCCCGACGTCGTCGCCCGCGACGCCGCCTCGGAGGCTTCGGCGAGGCCGCGGGCCGCCTCCCGCAGCGACGACGCGACGGCCTCGCCCACCTCGGGCATCACGGAGCGCGCGTGCTCGCCCAGGAGCCGGGTCAGGCTGGCCGTGGCGTCCGCGAGCGCGCGGGTCGCCGCGCCGATCGAGTCCTGGGGGTCCTTCGGGTCCTGGGTCATGACCCGAGGCTACCCGACGGATACCGATCGGTACACCGCTCGGTATCCAGTGCTTGATTCCGATCGGTATGTGTGTCTACCGTTGAGCACCTACCGACCAGAATGGAGATTCCGATGACCTCCGAGGTGCTGCTCCGCGTTCGCGGGCTGAGCAAGCGGTACGGCGGGCCCCAGGGCGTCCAGGCCAACGACGGGGTGGACCTGGACCTGGCCGCCGGGCAGGTCGTGGGCCTGCTCGGCCACAACGGCGCGGGCAAGACGACGCTCGTGCACCAGGTGGTGGGCCTGGTGCGGCCGGACGCCGGATCCATCACGCTCGCCGGTGTGGACGCGGTCGCGCGGCCCGAGGTCGCGCGGCGGCTGACGTCGATCCAGGCGCAAGCCAACGTGCCGATCACCGGGCTCACTCCGCGCCGCGCCATCGAGCTCGTCGGCCGCATCCGCGGGGGCGAGCGCTCCCGGGTGCGGCGGCGCGCGGAGGCCCTCCTCGACGCGCTGGACCTGGGCCCGTGGGCGGACACGCCGGCCGAGAAGGTCTCCGGCGGCATCGCGCGGCTCACCGCGTTCGCGATGACGGCCGTGCAGCCCGGCGCCCTCGTCGTGCTCGACGAGCCCACGAACGACGTCGACCCGGTGCGACGGCGCCTGCTCTGGGAGCAGATCCGGGGCCTGGCCGACGCGGGCCACGCGGTGCTGCTCGTCACGCACAACGTCCGCGAGGCCGAGCGTGTGGTGGACCACCTGGCCATCCTCGACCACGGCGTCGTGCTCGCGACGGACACGCCCGCCGGCCTGACCGCCTCGCTGCGCGGCTCCCTGACGCTCGACCTCGACCTCGCCGACGACGCCCCCGTCGCCTGGCACCCGGCCGTGCGCCCCGGCGCGACCGGACGTCTGCGCGCGGCGGGCGTCGTGCCTGCCGACCGGGCGGCCGACGTCGTCGCGTGGGCGCAGGCGCAGGTCGACTCCGGGCGCGCCGAGCGGTACGCCCTGACCCCAGCCTCGCTCGAGGACGTGTACGTCCACCTGGTCGGCGAGGCCCAGCACACCACCACCACCGAGGAGGTCGCGGCATGACCGCGCTGCCCCTGACCGGTCCCCTCACGACCGGCACGCCCCTGCCTGCCGGTCCGCGGACCGCCCTGCGCCAGACGCTGCTGCTGATGCAGTGGCAGTTCCGCCGCCAGACGCAGTACCTGCCGCTCATGGTCGTGGTGCAGGCGTTCATCGCCGTGGCGACCGTGATCGGCTACGGCCTGCTCGTCGGGGATCCCGACCCACGGACCGCCCTGTACCTGGCCACCGGTGCGCCGACCATCACGCTGATCACGATCGGGCTGGTCCTCACCCCGCAGCTGCTCTCTCAGTCGCGCACCGAGGGGAGCCTCGACTGGCTCCGCACGCTGCCCGTGCCACGCGCCGCGTTCCTCGCGTCCGACCTGCTCGTCTGGACCCTGCTCGCGCTGCCCGGCATGGTGCTCGGCATCGTCGCCGGACTGCTGCGCTTCGACATCGACCTCGCGCCCGCGCCGTGGCTCGTTCCCGCGGCCCTGCTCGTCTCCCTGACCGCCGCCTCCGTCGGGTACGCGATCGCCTCGCTCCTCCCGCCGGCGCTCGCCCAGCTCGTCACGCAGGCGCTGGTGTTCGTGGTCCTCCTGTTCTCGCCGGTGAGCTACCCCGCGGAGCGCATGCCGCAGTGGCTGCAGGACGCGCACGCCTGGCTCCCCATCGAGCCCATGGCGCAGCTGGTCCGCACCGGCCTGGCGCCCGACGCGTTCGACATCTCCGGACGGTCCCTGGCGGTCCTGGTCACGTGGTGCGTCGGGTCCGTCGTGCTCGCCGTGCTCGCGCTGCGCAAGCGCGCGTGACCCGCGGGTGGTCACCGCCGCCGTCGTCCGCCACGATGGCGCCGGAGAGGAGGCGCGATGAAGGTCGACCTCAAGCGCGAGCTGGGCACCTACACGGCCCGGCGCGGGACGTTCTCGCTCGTCACCGTGCCGCCCGCGAGCTTTCTCATGGTGGACGGCCACGGCGACCCGAACACGTCGTCGGCGTACCGCGACGCGGTGAGCTCGCTCTACCCGCTGGCGTACGCGCTGAAGTTCCTCAGCAAGGTCGAGCTCGGCCGCGACTACACCGTCATGCCGCTCGAGGCGCTGTGGTGGGCGCAGGACATGGCCGCGTTCACCAGCCGGCGGGACAAGGCGCAGTGGGACTGGACGCTGATGATCCTGGCGCCGTCGTGGCTGGGCGCCGAGCACGTCGAGGCCGCCCGGGCCACGGTCGCCCGCAAGGGCGGCGCGCCGACCCTCGACGACGTCCGCCTCGAGGAGCTGGACGAGGGTCTGAGCGTCCAGACGCTCCACGTCGGCCCGTACGACGACGAGGGCCCGGTGCTCGACGCGCTGCACCACGAGTTCGTCCCCGCGCAGGGCCTGAGCCTGACGGGCAGACACCACGAGATCTACCTCAGCGACCCCCGGCGCACGGCGCCCGCGAGGCTGCGGACGATCCTGCGCCAACCGGTCACGCGCTGACCGGGCTCCTCGTCAGGGGCGGCCCTCCAGGACCCGCTTGAGGCGCTGGAGGTCGGCGGTCACGAGCGCGGCGTCGCGCTCGAGGTCGGCCGCCGTCATGCCCGGCGCCGCACGCAGCGTGAAGACCACCTCGCTCCCGTCCCCCGCGGTCAGGACGCGGAGCGGCACGTGCACGGCCTCGCCGGCGGGCGTGAGGACCTCGTGGTCGAGGATGCCGTACTCGTTCGGCGGGGCGAAGGTGACCCGGGCGCGGCCGGCTGGTGTCTGCACGAACCAGCCGCCGCGCTCGTGCACGACCTCGGACCCCAGTCCGGGTGCCCACCGCGGCAGGTTGGCGGGGTTGGACGCGAAGGCGTAGACCTCCGTCGCCGGGCGGTCGATCCGCACGCTCAGGTGTCGCGACTCGAACGTCATCGTCCGAGGGTGCCACCGTCCTGCGACGCTCGCTCGTCATGATCCAGACGCAGCTGCCACACCGCGTCCACCGACGCCGGCCGGAAGCCGAGCGCGACGTTGATGCCGAGCATGAAGGCGTTCTCCTCGGCGTTCCACGTGTGGACACGCCGCGCGCGGGGCCGGCGGACGGCGAGCTCCTCGAGCATCGTGGCCTTGACCAGCATCCCGAGCCGCCGCCCGCGGTGCTCCCGCAGCACGAGCGTGTCGTCCTGGTAGACGACCTCGGGACGCGCCCGCGGCAGCTCGACCATCGTGAACGCGGCGAGCGACCTCGTGGGGACGTGCTCGGCCGCGACGACGACGTAGGACTCGTCGCGCTCGGCGCGCTCCGCGAGCCCGACCCGCATGCGCTCCGCGTCCCACGGGTCCTCGTGGACGTCGAGCCCCGCGCTCGGCGCGTCGGTGCTCATCCGCGTCTCGAGCATCGCGAGCCCGTCGAGCCACTCGTCCGGCACGGCGTCCTCCCACGCGTGCAGGACGTAGTCGGGCCCGGCCGCGCGGGTCGCCTCCGCGAGCAGCGGCGCGAGCACCTCGGCAGGGACCGGCAGCTCCAGGAGCGACTGGCGCACGACCTGCTCGAGGGAGAAGCCGCGGGCCTGGACGAAGCGGGTCGTGTCGTCGTCGACGGGGATGCGGCCGCTGCCCGTCGGCGCCTCGAGCGTGCCGGGGCCCGGCGGCGGCTCGGGCGCATAGGCCGGCTCGGCGTGGATCACCGAGCGGCCGGCGGCACGCGCGGTGCCCAGGCACGCGTCCCACAGCACCGACCCGATGCCCTGCCGGCGGTGCTCCGGGTGGACGCCCACGTAGACCTGGGCCGTGTGGGTGTCCCCGACGAGGGGCAGGTGGACGAAGCCGCGGCCGACGACCGCCTCCGCCCGACGCTCGCCGTCGCGCACGGCGACGAACCGGTGCACGCGGCGGTACGCATTCGTCTTCATCGAGGCGCGCACCGTGGGGACGTCGATGGAGAAGTCGGCGTGGCCGTAGAGCGCGAGGTCGATGGCGTCGCTGACCAGGACCGTGCCCTCGAGCGCCCAGTCGTCGTCGGCCGAGAGCTCGACGACGCTCACGTGCGCGGTGGAAGTCGTCACGCCCCGAGCGTCCCCCGCGCCCGCACCCGGACGCCAGCCCATATCCGCCCGCCCGGGCCCGCCTGCCCGGCTGGCCCCACCCACGCCTGCCGACGACCACGTCCGTTCCCACCGAGTACGTCCGCCGCACCGGACGTCCTCACGTCGAACGGACGTACTCGGCGGGCTGGGGTGGGGCGGGTGGGTGGGTGGGGCGGGTGGGTGGGGCGGGTGGGGTGGGGCGGGTGGGGTTGGGGGCGGAGGAGGTGGGGCGGGTCAGGGGAGGACGGCGATGGCGGCGCGGTTGGCGCGCAGGCGCACCGGGGTGCCCGGCGCCGGCAGGCCGCGCGCCGCGCCCGCCGGGGTGCTCGGCTCGACGACCGTCACCGGGCCGACGCCGTCCACCTCGACCACCGCCTCCACCACGCCCCGGCCGAACGCCGCGCTGAGCACGCGGCCCGTCAGCGGACCGTCGTCGTCGCGCGCCAGGGATCCCGGGCCCAGCGCGAGCGTCGCGCCGCCCGGCCCGCCACCCAGCAGCGCACCCACCTGCGACGCCGCCGCGACGAACGCCTCGTACCCGAGGAACTCGGCCACCCGCCGGCACGCGGGCTCGTGCCACAGCACCACGGGCGGCGCAGCCTGCAGCAGGCGCCCGGCGTCGAGCACCGCGATCCGGTCGGCGACCGTGAAGGCCTCGTCGTGGTCGTGGGTGACGAACACGGCCGTCGTGCCGGTCGCGACGAGGGCCGCGCGCACCTCGGCCGCGAGGCGCTCGCGCAGGGACCGGTCGAGCGCCGAGAGCGGCTCGTCGAGCAGCAGCAGCCGCGGGCGCGGGGCCAGCGAGCGCGCGAGGGCGACGCGCTGCCGCTCCCCGCCGGACAGCGTCGCCACCTCGCGCCGCTCGAACCCGGCCAGCCCCACCAGCTCCAGCAGCTCGGCGACCCGCGCGCGCTGCTCGGCACGCGTCGCCCCCGCCATCTCGAGCCCGAAGGCCACGTTGCGCGCGACGTCGCGGTGGGGGAACAGCTGCCCGTCCTGGAACATCAGCCCGAAGCCGCGCCGGTGCACGGGCACCCCCGCGAGGTCGGCGCCGTCCCAGGTGATGCGCCCGGCGGACAGCGGCTCGAGCCCGGCGACGGCGCGCAGGAGGCTCGACTTCCCGCTCCCCGACGGCCCCAGGAGGGCGAGCACCTCGCCCGGCGCCACGTCGAGCGACAGGTGGTCGACGGCCGTCGCTACCGTCCCGTCGTCGTCCCGGTAGTGCACGACGGCGTCGCGCACGGCCAGGCCGGTCGCGCCGGGTCCCTCCGCCCCGCTCACAGCTCGGTCCCGCCCGCCGGGCGCAGCCGTTCGGCCAGGCCCATGACCAGCGCCGTCATGAGCCCCAGCAGCACCGCGGCCGCGAGCGCCATGCCGAGGTTCTCGGCGCCCGGCCGCCCCAGCAGCCGGAAGATCACGACCGGCAGGGTCGGCCGCTCGGGCCGCGCAAGGAACGACGTCGCCCCGAACTCGCCGAGGCTGACGGCGAACGCGAAGCCGACCGCGACCCCCAGGGAGCGCGCCGCGACCGGCCAGTCGACGTGCCGCAGCACCTGCGCGGGCGTCGCCCCGAGGACGCCAGCGGCCTCGTGGAGGCGGGTGTCGACGGCGCGCAGCACGGGCAGCACGCTACGCACCACGAGCGGGGTCGCCACCACGGCCTGGGCGACGGGGATGAGCGCCGCGGACGAGCGCAGGTCGAGGTCCAGGCCGAAGGGCCGGTCGAAGGTGACGAGGAACCCGAACCCGACCGTCACCGCCGAGACGCCGAGCGGCAGCATGAACAGCGCGTCCAGGACCCGCACCGCGCGCCGGGCGCCGGGCGCGCGGGGCCGGCGCGAGGCGACCAGCGCGACGAGCCCACCGACGACGACGGCGATCACCGTCGCGTCCACGGCGATCCGGACCGACGTCAGCGCCGCCTCCCACACCGTCACGCTGAGCGCGTTGGCGCCGCCCGTCGTGCCGAGGGCGACGTAGTTGCCCAGGCCCCACCCCGTCGGCGTGCGCAGCGAGCGCACGACCACCGTGGCGAGCGGCAGCACGAGCAGCACGCCGACGACGACGGCCGTCACGGCGACCGCGAGGACGTCGCCCCGGCGCCGGGCGGGGCCGCGCAGCGCGAGCCGCGGCGGGCCGGCGTCGGGCAGGAGCTGCAGGGCGCGCTCGCGGCTGCTCCGGGCGCGGCCGGCGAGCAGCAGGCACCCCGCGACGACGGCGATCTGGACGACCGAGAGCACCGCCGCCGCGCGCAGGTCCAGGAACTGCGTCGTCTGGACCCAGATCTCCGTCTCCACGGTGCCGTAGCCGGTCCCGCCGAGCACGAGGACGACGCCGAACGCCGTCGCGCAGAAGAGGAAGACGATCGCCGCGGCCGACGCGATCGCGGGCGTGAGCGCGGGCAGCGTGACGTGCCGGAACGCCCGCCAGGGCGAGGCGCCGAGCGCGCGCGCGGCCTGCTCGGCGCGCGGGTCCAGCCCGGCCCAGAATCCGCCGACCGTGCGCACCACGACGGCCAGGTTGAAGAACACGAGCGCCGCGACGACGCCCGCGAACGTCCCGTCGATGCCGAGGAACCCCAGCGGTCCGGAGTCGGCCAGGACGGAGCGGAACGCCACGCCCACGACCACGGTGGGCAGCACGAACGGCACGACGACGAACGCGCGCAGGGCCCGGCGCCCGCGGAACTCGCGCCGGTGCAGCAGGAAGGCCACGGGTAGGCCGAGCACCAGGGACAGCGCCGTGCCGACCACGGACTGGCCCAGCGTCGTGCCGATGATCCGCCACGTCCGGGCGCGGCCGAGCACGTCGGCGACGCCGGACAGGTCCGGCCCGCCGGTGTCGCCGACGAAGCCCAGCCGCAGCAGCGCGAGGACGGGGTACGCGAAGAACACGCCGAGGAACAGCAGCGGCAGGCCCGCCGCCAGCCCCCAGCCGACCCACCGGCGCGCGACCGGCCAGGCCCCCGGCGCGACGAGCGCGCGCGGGGGCGTGGCGGGCTCGGCCGGCAGGGTGGCGCTCACCCGATCACGATCTCCGTCCAGCGCTCGATCCAGGCGTCGCGGTGCTCGCTGATGAGCGCGGGGTCCAGTGTCAGGGGCTCGGCCGGCAGCGGTGCGTGCTGGGCCCAGGCGTCCGGCAGCGGCACCGACGTGTCCACGGGGTAGACGTACATGCTGCCGGGCAGGTCCGCCTGGACGTCCTGGCTCAGCAGCCAGTCGACGACCTGGCGGGCGCCGTCGGGGTTGGCGGCCCCGGCCAGGACCCCCGCGTACTCGACCTGGCGGAAGCAGGTGTCGAGCAGCGCGCCGGTGGGCGCCTGCGTCGCGCCCTCGGCGACCTCCGAGGGCGGCGACGAGGCGTAGCTGAGCACGAGGGGGCGCTCCCCCTCGCTCGACGGGCCCGAGAAGTCGACGTAGTACGCGTCCGACCAGCCGGAGACGACCTTGACGCCGTTGTCCCGCAGCGCCGTCCAGTACTGCTCCCAGCCGTCCTCGCCGAGCTCCGCGACGGTGGCCAGCAGGAACGCCAGACCCGGCGACGACGTCGCCGGGTTCGTCACGACGAGCAGGTCCCGGTAGGCGGGATCGGTCAGGTCGGCCAGCGTCGTCGGCTCGGGGACGCCCGCCTCGGCGAACCACTCGTGGTCGACGTTGACGCACACGTCGCCCACGTCGACCGCCGTCAGGTGGTGGCCGTCGTCGACCGCGTGCGCGGCCACGTCCGCGCCGGCCGCCGGCGACTCGTAGGGCTCGAGCACGCCCTCGGCGATCGCGCGGCTCGCGAAGGTAGTGTCGATGCCGTAGACGACGTCGCCCAGCGGGGCGTCCTTGGTGAGGATCAGCTGGTTGACGAGCGCGCCGCCGTCGCCGGGCGCGCGGGTCTCGAGCGTGAGGCCGGTCTCCGCCTCGAAGGCCGCGACGACGTCGTCGGACAGCGCGAACGAGTCGTGCGTGACGAGCACGACCGTGCCGGCGCCGTCGCCGGACGCCGCGGGCTCCGGGTCGGCGCCGATCGCGGAGCACGCCGCGAGCGGCAGCACGGCGAGGGCCGCGTACGGCGCGAGCCGTCGCGTGCGGTGGTGGGTGGCGATCCTCGCCATGGCTCCTCCTCGTGGTAGCAGGAGGGGGACGCCATCCGCGGCGGCCGCGGCATCGTGCCGCGCCGACGTGGACGACGTCTGAGACGTTCCCGACTCCCTACGCCGGCATCACCCGGATCAGGTTCGAGGGTCTGCGGTCACCCGCACTCTCAGCGTCCTGCGCCCGGTGGCCCGGGCGACGCTCCCCTGTCGTTCGGAGCCGACTCTACCGCCGCAGGTCCGCGGCCGGTTCGTGCGACGTCGACACGGCGCCGATCACCCTCATGGTCCTGCTGGGGCCCGCCGCCCGCCCCTACGCTGGCGCCGTCCGACGAGCCGTCCGGCAGGAGCCGCCATGTCCGCCAAGTCCGACCTCCTCGAGCACGTCCAGGCGCAGCTGGTCGAGGGAGAGCGCGTGCTCGCCGTGACGACGGTCCAGGTCAAGGGCGGCACGAAGCGGGACTTCTCGGCGAAGACGCTCGCGGGCGCCGCGGCGTCGATGGCGACCCTGGCCGCGACGGGCGGATCGGTGGGCCTGATGGTCGCCGTCGTCCCGCCCGCCGCGTGGTTCGTGGGCACGACCGAGCGGGTGCTGCTCATCGCGCGCACGGCCATGGGCGCGGGCATCGGCGAGACGATCTTCGCCGCGCCCCGCGCCGCGCTGGAGGTCCGGTGGCGCTCGATGGTGCTCAACGAGATCTCGCTGGTGGACCCGGCCGACGGCGCCTCGCTCGTGCGCCTCAACGTCGGCGTCAAGCGCGGGGCGGCGAAGAGCATCGTCGACGCGATCCAGGGCTCCGCCCGCCCCTGAGCGGCGGCCGCGGACGCGCTGCTCGTCGACCGCGAGGACGTGACCGGACCCGCCCGCTGACGTACGCCGGGACACGCGGGCGGCTGCTGGTTACGCTCGCGACACGGCCCAGCAGCACCCCGGGAGGACGGCCATGTCGCTCGTCTCACAGCTCTTCGCAGGGACCCACGCCGAGGCGATCGCCCGCGCCGACGCGCTCGACGCCGGGGACGACCTCGACGACGCGACGTCGGCGCTGGACGTCTCGCTGACGCCCGTCGACCTCGAGGTGCTCGGCGAGATCGCCGCGAAGGCCGTCCGCTTCGGCAGCGGGGACCTCGAGGTGGCCGAGGTGGACCTCGACCACGAGCTCCTCTTCCGGCTGCCGCCGTTCCTGTGCGAGGTGCTGGCGCAGCTCGACGCGCCCGAGGACGCCGACGCGCCCGGGGAGGTCGCGCAGGCGTGGGCGGCGTCGGAGGAGATGGACGCGGCGGGCGAGGACCTGCAGCCGCTGGTGCGCTCCATCACGGGCCTGGTCGCTGCCGCGCACGAGTCCGGCCAGAACGTCTACCTCTGGCTCGAGCCGACGTGATGCGGTGATCCAGTTCGACGGCAGCGGGGCCGTCTTCGCCGTCATCGGCGTCGCGACCCTCGCCGCCGCCGTACTGCCCCGGGCGCTGCACCGCGCGCCGCTGTCGATGCCAGCCGTCTTCCTGGGCGCCAGCATCCTGGCCTTCACGCTGCTGCCCGGCCTGCCCGACCCGGATCCGGTCGAGCACCACGTCGTCGCGCTCCACCTCACCGAGATCTGCGTCGTCGTGTCCCTCATGGGCGCAGGGCTGGCGATCAACCGCAGCGTCGGGCTGCGCCCGTGGGCCACCACGTGGCGGCTCCTCGGCATCACCATGCCGCTGTCGATCATCGCGGCCGTGGTGCTCGGGTCGTGGCTGCTCGGGCTCGGGCTCGCCGCGGCCGTGCTCGTCGCGGCCGCCGTCGCACCGACAGATCCCGTCCTCGCGAGCGAGGTGCAGGTCAACGAGCCGACGGCCCAGCCGGGGCAGGACGACGACGAGGCCCGGTTCGCCCTGACGGCCGAGGCCGGCCTCAACGACGGGCTCGCCTTCCCCTTCACGTACGCGGCCATCGCGATCAGCGTGGCCGGACCGGCGCTCGACGGCTGGGCCGGCGAGTGGCTGGTCGTCGACGTCGGCTGGCGCATCGCCGTCGGCGTGCTGGGCGGCGCGGTCGTGGGCCGGCTCCTGGGCCGGCTCTTCTTCTCCGACTTCGCCCGACGGCGACACCTGAGCGAGCACGCGCAGGGCTTCGTCGCGCTGGCCGCGACGTTCCTCGCCTACGGCGCGGTCGAGCTCGCGGAGGGCTACGGCTTCGTCGCCGTCTTCGTCTGCGCCGTCGCCTTGCGCGACGTCGAGCGCCACGACGAGTACCACGCGGTCCTGCACTCCTTCGTGGAGCAGGTCGAGCGCCTGCTCACCGTGGTGGTGATCGTCATGCTCGGCGGCGCCGTGGCACGCGGGCTGCTCGCCGGGATCGGGTGGGCCGACGTCGCCTTCGCCGCGCTGTTCCTCCTCGTGGTCCGTCCCCTCACCGGGATGATCGGCCTCGCGGGCGGACGCACGGGCCGCCGGGAGCGCCGGGTGATCGCCTTCTTCGGCGTGCGCGGCGTCGGCTCGCTCTTCTACGTGGCGTACGCGCTGGAGCACGGGGACTTCGCCGACCCGCAGCGCATCTGGGCCGTCGTCGCGCTCGTCGTGGTCGGCTCGATCCTGCTCCACGGCGTCGCGGCGACGCCCGTCATGGCCCGCCTGGACCGCGCGCGCGAGCGGCGCGCGGCGGGCACGGACGAGGACCCGGCGCACACGGCCGTCTGACTGTGTCGATCCGCGGGTTCCGGCTGGGGTGAGGCGGACGCCCCGCACCAGCGGGCGCGCGGCGACCCGTGCGGCACTAGCCTCTCGACAGGACGATCATCAGGAGGAACCGTGGAGTCCAAGAAGGAGTCGTGGGTCGCCAAGGCCGTCGGCCTCGGGTTCGCGCTGGGCGCGGCGTGGCTGGCGAACCAGCTCATCGACCGGAGCTGGAACAAGGTGCTCGGCCACAAGCCGCCCAAGGCGGAGGACCCGGGCGACGCACGCGTCGGGGAGGTGCTCGCCTCGGCGGCGATCTCGGGGGCCATCGTCGCGCTGGCCCGGGTGCTCGCGACGCGCGGCGCCGCCAAGATCATCCGCTGACTGCGGGGCCGCCCTCGCGCTCGTCCTGCTGCTCCTCGCGGCTCGCCTGCGCCTGGGCGGCCTCCATGTCACGCGTCAGCTCGTCCACGACGAGCATCTCGCTGCGCACCTTGCCGGTCCGGTAGCCCGCGCGCGAGAGCATGTGGGACGCGACCGGCGCCGTGAGCATCTGGAACAGCACGACCAGCACGAGCATCCAGATGATGTGCCCCGTCCGCAGGCGCAGGCCGAGCCCGAGCATGAGCAGCAGGAGTCCGAGCACCTGCGGCTTGGCCGCCGTGTGCATGCGCGCCAGCAGATCCGGGAAGCGGACGACGCCGACGCCGGCCGAGAACGCGAGCAGCGAGCCACCCAGCAGGCAGAGCCACGCGACGACGTCGAGCACGGTCTCCCAGCTCATGACACCTCCCCCTTCGCGCGGCCGCCGCGGTGCTCCTCGTCGCTGCTCTCGCGTTCCGCACGCTCGGCCTCGATGCGCTCGTTCTCGAGCGCCGCGAGCTCCTCGCGCGTGAGGATGCGGCCCTCGCCCTCGGTCTCGACGGCGGCGAAGCGCGCGACCGTGACCGAGGCGAGGAACCCGACCAGCGACAGCACGACGAGGATCGGCACGGTGTCGACCCGCCGCGACCACGCCGCCTCGAGCGCGATGCCCCCGACGAGGGCGCCGGTGAGGATGTCGAGCGCGACCGTGCGGTCGAGCATGCTCGGGCCCTTCTCGGCCCGGATGAGGGCGAGCACCGCGGCCGAGCCCAGGAGGGCGCCGCACACCAGCACGACGACGGTCATCGCGCACCCCCGCTCGACGCGCCCGACGCGACGGCCGGGGTGTCCTCGGGGCGCCGGCGCAGACCGACCTGCGCCAGCTCCTCGTCCGACGCCAGCGCGCGCAGGATGCGCTCCTCCTGGTCCAGGACGTGCTGGCGGGCGGCGTCCACACCGTGCGCCATGTCGACGTCCAGCACGTGCACGTAGAGCATCCCGGTCGTGCGGTGGGCCTCGACGACGACGGACCCGGGCACCAGCGAGCAGAACTGCGCCGTGAGCGTGAGGTAGAGGTCCGAGTGGGAGCGCAGCTGGACGGCGATGACGGCGCTGCGCGGGGTCCGGCGCGGATCCAGGGCCAGCAGGGTGACCTGGGTGCTGGCGACCACGAGGTCGACCGCGAACCGGTAGAGCAGGTAGGCCAGCGCCCCGGGATGGACGCGCCCGTGGAAGTCGATCACCGGCATGCGCAGCAGCCGCACGACGACGACCGCGATGACGATGCCGGACAGCACGTTGGCGATGCTCAGGTCTCCCCAGAGCAGCACCCAGATGACCGTCAGCCAGGCGACGGCGAGGAGGGGGAAGCCGAGCGAGCGGCGGCGCGGGTGCAGGCTCATCCCTCGGCCTCCTCCGTCACGTCGGCCGACTGGCCCTCGCCCCGCGAGCCGTCCGGCAGGACCGCGGTGATGTACTGGTCGCGGTCGCGCAGGGTCAGCGAGGCACGCTCGGTGTAGGCGAAGAGCGGCCCGGCGACGACGGTGAGGGTGAGGCCGAGCGCGACGAGCGCGCCCGCGGGGCCGAGCATGCCGCCGGGCAGGCGAGCGGCCGGCGGCTCCACGGGCGGCGTCTGCCAGAACGCCTTGTTCCACGCCTTGACGATGGCGTACAGGGTCAGCAGCGAGGTGACGACGGCGCCGGCGACCAGCGCCCACGCCAACGGCGTGCCCACGGCGGCGCCCGCCTGGAGCAGACCTGCCTTGCCGAGGAAGCCCGACAGCGGCGGGATCCCCGCGAGGTTCATGGCGGGGATGAAGAACAGGACGGCGAGCACCGGCGCGAGCTTGGCGAGCCCGCCCAGGTCGTCGAGCGACGTCGACCCGCCGCGGCGCTCCACCAGGCCGACCACCAGGAACAGCGCGGTCTGGACGGTGATGTGGTGCGCGACGTAGAAGATCGCCGACGCGAGGCCCTGCTCCGACGACAGCGCGATGCCGAAGATCATGTAGCCGATGTGGCTGACCAGCGTGAACGACACGAGTCGCTTGATGTCGTTCTGCGCGACGGCGCCCAGGATGCCCACGACCATGGTCAGCAGCGCGACCCACATCAGCAGGTCGTCGACCCGGCCGTCGGGGAACAGCAGCGTCTGGGTCCGGATCACCGCGTAGACGCCGACCTTGGTGAGCAGGCCCGCGAAGACGGCGGTCACGGGCGCGGGCGCGGTCGGGTAGGAGTCGGGCAGCCAGGCCGAGAGCGGGAACACCGCGGCCTTGATCCCGAAGGCGAGCAGCAGGAGCAGCTGCAGCGCGAGCGAGACGGTGGGGTCCACCTCCGGCAGCCGCTCGGCGAGCTGCGCCATGTTCACGGTGCCCGTCGCCGCGTACACCAGCGCGATCGCGAGCAGGAAGATGACCGACGAGGTGAGCGAGACGACGACGTAGATCGTGCCCGCCCGGATGCGCTCGCCCGTCCCACCCAGGGTGATGAGCACGTACGACGCCGCGAGCAGGATCTCGAAGCCGACGTACAGGTTGAACAGGTCGCCGGAGAGGAACGCGTTCGCGACCCCCGCGGTCAGGACCAGGTACGTCGGGTGGAAGATCGCGATCGGCGTCTCGGCGTCGCCGTCCTCGACGCCCTGGGCGAGCGAGTACAGCAGGACGCACAGGGTCACCGCCGACGAGACGGTGAGCATGAGCGCGGAGAGCCGGTCGGCGACCAGGTCGATGCCCACGGGCGCCGCCCAGCCACCGACGTCGAGCACCAGCGGGCCCTGGTCGGCGGCCACCAGGAGGACGACCGAGGAGGCGAGGACGAGCGAGAGCACGATGACGCTGATGACGCCCTGGGCGCGCCCGTGCCTCCACAGCGCGAGGGCGAGGCCGGCGCCGAAGAGGGGCAGCACGACGGGCAGCGGCACCACCCAGGTCAGGTCGCTGAGGTTCACGCGTCACCCCCGCGGTCGCGCCGGCCGGACGCGGCCTCGTCGAGCGTCGCGTGCATCGGCGCGCCGTCGCCGTCGATGCCCTGGTCCACCGGTCCGGTCTCGTCGCGCACGGACTCCGCATCCTCGTCGAGGGTGGTGGTGACGTCGGCGTCGGCGTCGGCGTAGGCCGCCTGGTCCGCGGCCGCGCGCCGGGCGATCCGGCGGTCCTCCAGGTCGTCCTGGACCTCGTCGTGCCGGTTGAGCTGCCAGGACCGGTACGCCATCGCCAGCAGGAAGGCGGTCATGCCCAGGGTGATGACGATCGCGGTCAGCACCATCGCCTGGGGCAGCGGGTCGCTCATCTCGCCCTCGGGCGTGAGCCCGATGATCGGGGCGCCGCCCGCACGGCCGCCCGCCACCAGGAAGAGGAGGTTGACGCCGTTGCCCAGGATGATCACGCCGAGCAGCACGCGGGTCAGGCTCCGCTCGAGCAGCAGGTAGACGCCCACCGTCACGAGGACGACGATCGTGGCGACGAGAGCGAGGCTCGGGGACATCTCGATCATGAGGGTCCTCCCGCGTCGGACGTGCCGGAGCCCCGCGCGGACCCTGCCGCCGCCGCGACGCCGGGGTCGTCGGTCGCCTGCGGAGCCACGGGGAGCTCGTCCGAGACCTCCGCCGTGCCGGCCTCCTCGCCGTGCCGGTCGATCTCGGCCCCGAGGCTGCGCAGGATGTCGAGCATCAGCCCGATCACCACGAGGAACACGCCGAAGTCGAAGAAGAGCGACGTCACGAGCTTGACGTGGCCGAGCAGCGGCAGGTCCATCTCGATGATCACGCTCTGCAGGACCGAGCCGCCGGCGAGGATCGCGACCAGACCGACGCCGGCCGACAGGAACAGCCCGGTGCCGAGGAGCAGGCCGGGGTGGACGGGTGCGGCCTCGCCCAGCTCGTACCGGCCGCCCGCGAGGTACCGCACGATGAGGGCGATCCCGACGACGAGGCCGGCCGCGAAGCCGCCGCCCGGCGCGTTGTGGCCCGAGAAGAGCAGGAAGACCGCGAAGACGATCATCGAGTGGAAGAGCAGCCGGGTCGTGATCTCGAGGATCACCGACCGGCGCTGGGGCGCGAGCGTGCTGCCCCCGCGCAGCCACTCCCGCTGGCGACCCTCGCCGAGCGCTGGCGCGCGCGGACCGCGATGACGCCGCTGCCCGCCCGGCTCGTCGCCCGCGAGCACGTCGCCGTCGTCACCGTCGGCGGAGGCGGGGTCCGTGACCCGCGCACGCGCCCCGGCGGCGGGGCCGCGCAACGCGCTCATCGGGTCGCCCGCCTGGGCCCACACGGAGCTGTCCTCGTCCAGGTCGCGGGTGCGCAGCACCTCGCCGCTGCGCCGGCTGAGGAAGATCAGCGAGGCGACGCCGGTCGCGGCGACCAGGAGCACCGAGATCTCGCCCATGGTGTCCCAGGCGCGGATGTCCACGAGCGTCACGTTGACGATGTTCTTGCCGCCGCCGTAGACGTAGGCCTCCTCGGCGAAGTCCGTCGAGACCGGGGCGTCGACCCGCGCGTTGGGCACGATGAGCGCGAGCGCACCGACCGTCAGGCCGACGGCCGCGCCGATGGCGAGCCGGACCCACCGGCTGCCCGCCAGCGGGCGCACCGAGAAGTACGCGGGGAGCCGCCGCAGCACGAGGACGAAGACGACGAGCGTGATCGTCTCCACGAGGATCTGCGTCAGCGCGAGGTCCGGCGCCCCGTGCAGCACGAAGATCGCCGCGACGCCGTAGCCGCTGACGCCCGCGAGGACGACCGCCTTGAGCCGGCGTCGGGCGCGGGCCGCGAGGACGGCCGCGACGGCGGCGAGCCCGCCCGCGAGCAGCTGCACGGGCGTGTCCCAGGCGCGGACCTGGAGGTCCGCGAACGCGGGACCGTTGCCCATGGCGCTCCAGGCGAGCGCGACGAACACGACGAAGATCGTGCCCAGGTACAGCGGCAGCGAACCACGCTGGGTGAGGGCGGTGACGTCCGCGGCGAGGTCGTCGAGACGGCGCATGGTGCGGCGGTAGACGCCGTCGGCCTCGAGCGGCACGCTGACCCGCGCCTGCGCGCGCTCCACGGCCGCCCGGCACCAGAACAGCAGCACGCCGGCGACCAGGACCAGGACCGTGAGCCCGAGCGCGGGCGTCAGCCCGGCCCACAGCGCCAGGTGCCCCGGCTCGCCCGGGAGCGTGTCCGCGTAGGGGCTCAGCAGCTCCTCGCCGACGGTGGGTACCAGCGCCGCAACGAGGCCGAGGAGGGCCAGCAGCGCGGCGGGGACCACCAGGACGAGCGACGGCTGGCTGACCGCGACCGGCTCCTCGGCGCCCCGCCCGGCCCGGGCCTCCGTGCCGCGCTTGTCGACGGCGTCGTCCAGCACGTCGTCGACGCCCTCCTTGCGCGCGAACGCGCCCCACCAGAACCGCAGGCCGTAGGCCACGGTCAGGGTGGACCCGACGACCATCGCGACGAGCACGAGGAGCCCGGGCAGGGTGCCGACGTCGTGCAGGAGCGCCTCGAGCGCCGCCTCCTTGGCGACGTAGCCGGCGAACGGCGGCAGGCCGATCATCGACGCCGTGGCGAGCGCGCCGGCCGCGGCGGTGAGCGGGAGCTTGCGGCCCACCCCGGAGAGCCGGCGCAGGTCACGCGTGCCGGTGGCGGCGTCGACGACGCCGACCGTGAGGAACAGCGACGCCTTGAACATGGCGTGGGCGCCGAGCATCGCGATGCCCGCGAGCGCGGCGGCGCGCGAGCCGGACCCGACGAGCATGACCAGCAGGCCGAGCTGGCTCACGGTGCCGAAGGCGAGGACCAGCTTGAGGTCGTACTGGCGCAGCGCGCGGTAGCCGCCGTGGACCAGCGTCCACGCGCCGAGTCCCAGCACCACGACCTGCCACGCCGCCAGGTCGGCGAATCCGGGGGCGAACCGCGCGACGAGGTACACGCCGGCCTTGACCATCGCGGCGGCGTGCAGGTAGGCCGAGACGGGCGTCGGCGCGGCCATGGCCGACGGCAGCCAGAAGTGCAGGGGCACGAGCGCGGACTTGCTCACGGCCCCCGCGAGCAGCAGCACGACGGCGACCGTGACGCCGGCGCCCGACGGCGGGTCCGCGATGACCTCCGACATCCGGTAGGTGCCCGCGTGCTCGCCGAGGATCACCAGCCCCACGAGCATCGCGAGGCCGCCCGCGGTCGTGAGGATGATGGCCTGCATCGCCGCGCGGCGGGACGCCTTGCGGTCGGCGTAGTGGCCGATCAGCAGGTAGGAGAAGACGGTCGTGAGCTCCCAGAACGTGTACAGGAGCAGCATGTCGTCGGTCGTGACGAGGCCCAGCATCGAGCCGGCGAAGGCGACGAGGACCCCGCCGAACCGGCCGAGGCCCGACGCGGACCGCGAGAAGTAGGCCGACGAGTACACGAGCACGAGCGCCCCGACGCCGCCCACGAGCAGCACCATGAGCCACGACAGCGTGTCGAGGCGGAACGCCAGCTCCATCCCGATGGACGGGACCCACTCGACGATCTCGACGGGGCCGTCCCCGGCCATGACGGCGCTCGTCTGGCTGAGCGCCCACGCGGCGGCCGAGGCCGGCGCGAGGGCCAGGATCAGGAACGCGCGGCGTCCGAGGAGGCGGCAGAGTGCGGGCGCGACGAGGGCCACCAGGAGGTGAACCGCGAGCAGCAGCAGCACGTCCGCTCCGTCCTGTTGGGCGGTGGTCGGTCGGTCGGCGGCCCGGCGCGCTCGCCGAGGGTGCGGCGGCACGGGGCCAGGGTCAGGCTGAGAAGGGTGGCGGTGAGCCCCGCCGGCCCCCGGGCGCCGTCGCAGCACCCCGGGGGTCCAAGTCTACCGGCTGCGATGCGGTGACCTTCACCGTGCGGTCATGCCCGGGTCAAGCCATGGCCGCGCTGCTCCGGACCGGCGGGCGGCGGCCCGGGCGCCGGTCACGAGCCCGCCGCGACCGACCGGCTAGCGTGACAGGGTGCCCGCGCTGCAGCTCACCGCCCTGGTCATCGCCCTGGCCGCGACCGTCGTCGGGGTCTGGACGTTCGCCCTCGGCGTCCGCGCGATCGTGCGCACGCTGCGCCGGGGCGGGCCGGCGGCGGGCCGCACCGACCACCCCGTGCGACGGACCTGGCTGGTGGCGAAGGAGCTGGTCGGCCACGGCCGGTTCCAGCACCGGCCGTTCGTCCGCGTCGCGCACTGGGCCGTCATGGTCAGCTTCCCGCTGCTCTTCCTCACGCTCGTCCAGGCCTACGGCCAGCTCGTCGACCCGCACTTCGCCGTCCCGCTGGTGGGGCGCCTGCTCCCGTTCGAGTGGCTGACCGAGGCGATCGCGTGGCTCTCGCTCGTCGGGATCGTGCTCCTCATCGCTGTGCGCCAGCGCGAGCACCCGCGACGCGGTCGGGCCGCGCGGCCGTCGGCCGCGGTGTCGACGCCCGCCGGGGAGATGGCGCCGCCGGACGGGCGCGCCTCGCGGTTCTTCGGATCGAACTGGGCGCAGGCCTACGTCGTCGAGGGCGTCGTCCTGGGCGTGGTGGTGTGCGTGCTGCTGCTGCGCGGGCTCGAGTACGCGATGGCGGTGCAGGGCAGCACCCTCGGCTGGTTCGCCTACGCGCCGCTGTCGCAGGAGGTCCACGCGCCGGGCGCGGGGACCTACCCGGCGGCGCCCGGGTCGCTCGCGCACTTCCCGCTCACCGCCTGGTTCGGCCAGTGGTTCACCGGCTGGTCCCCGGCCGCCGTCGAGGCGGCGATCGTGGTCGTCGCGCTGCTGAAGATCCTCATCTCGATGAGCTGGATGGTGATCGTGGGCCGGCGGCCCGCGATGGGCGTCTCGTGGCACCGGTTCCTCGCGGTCGTCAACGTCTGGGCCCGCCGCGAGGTCGACGGTCGCCCGGCGCTCGGCGCGCTCCCGCCGCTCCGCGTCGGCGGCGAGGCCGTGGACCTCGAGAAGCTGGAGGACCTGCCCGACGACGTCCGGCTCGGCGTCGGGCAGGTCGAGGACTTCACCTGGAAGGGCCTGCTCGACTTCTCCACGTGCACCGAGTGCGGCCGCTGCCAGGAGCAGTGCCCGGCCTGGAACACGGGCAAGCCGCTCTCGCCCAAGCTCGTCGTCACGGCGCTGCGCGACCACGCGTACGCGACGGCGCCGTACCTGCGGGCCGCGGCGAACGCGTCGACGGAGCCGGCCGGGCACACCGCGACGACCGGGCACGTGCCGCTGCCGTGGGAGGGCGGGCCCGGACCGGCCGACGAGAGCCACGCCGGCGTCGACGTCCTGACGCTCGTGGGCGACGTCGTCGACCCGCAGGCGCTGTGGGACTGCACGATGTGCGGCGCGTGCGTCCAGCAGTGCCCCGTCGACATCGAGCACGTCGACCACATCGTCGACCTGCGCCGCAACCAGGTCCTCATGGAGTCCGCCTTCCCGGACGAGCTGGGGCCGATGTTCACCAAGCTCGAGCGGCAGTCGAACCCGTGGGGGCTGCCCGCCCGCCAGCGGCTCGACTGGGCGAAGGGCCTCGACTTCCCGGTGCGCGTCATCGGCGTCGACGTCGAGGACGCGTCCGAGGTCGAGTACCTGTTCTGGGTCGGGTGCGCGGGCGCGTACGAGGACCGGGCCAAGAAGACGACGCGCGCGGTGGCCGAGCTGCTGCACCTCGCCGACGTCAGCTTCGCCGTGCTCGGCGACGGCGAGTCCTGCAGCGGCGACCCGGCGCGCCGCGCGGGCAACGAGTTCCTCTTCCAGATGCTGGCGCAGGCGAACGTCGAGGTGCTCACCGAGGCCAAGGCGCAGCGCATCGTCGTGACGTGCGCGCACTGCTTCAACACGATCGCGCGGGAGTACCCGCAGCTCGGCGGGCGGTACGACGTCGTGCACCACACCGAGCTGCTCGACCGGCTCGTCGGCGAGGGCCGGCTCACCCCGGTGGCACGGCCCGGCGAGGCGCCGGCCGAGGACGTCGTGACGTACCACGACCCCTGCTACCTCGGGCGGCACAACCAGATCTACACGCCGCCGCGCGAGCTGCTCGGCGCGCTGCCCGGCGTGCGCCTGGCGGAGATGCCGCGGACGCGCGAGCGGTCGTTCTGCTGCGGCGGCGGCGGCGCGCGGGTGTGGATGGAGGAGACCACGGGCACGCGGATCGGCACCGACCGCGCCGCCGAGGCCATCGGGACGGGCGCGTCGGCGATCGCGACCGGGTGCCCCTTCTGCACGATCATGCTGACCGACGGCGTGGCCGCGGCCTCCGCCGCCACCGACGGCGCGGGGGGCACCGGTGGCGCCGCGCCGAAGCCAGAGGTGCTCGACGTCGCCCGCCTGCTCCTCGACGCGGTCCGCCCACCCCAGCCCTGAGGCGGTCCCCCGGCGCGCAGTCCGCGCCGCTACCCCTACCCCCGCCCGCCCGCTCCGGCACCCACCCCGGTCGCCGCCCGCTCCGGCACCCACCCAGCCGCCCAGATGTTCGCGTCCGCACAACCGCACACCTGGCCACGTTCCGTACCCCTCCACCCGCACGCATGCGCGCGTCCGAGCGTCTGCGCACCCGGCCGCGCTCCTCCCTCCCGCCGCACGGATGTTCGCGTCCGCGCAACCGCACACCTGGCCACGTTCCTTACGCCTCCAGCTGCGCGGATGCGCGGACGCGAACATCTGGCCGCGGCGAGGCGGAGCGGGGTGGGTGACGCGGAGCGGGGTGGGTGCCGCGGAGCGGGGTGGGTGCCGCGGAGCGGGGCCGGGAGCGGTAGTGCGGGGTGGCGCCGCGGCGGGCGGCGAGGCCTGCGGGCGGGCCCGGTGTGCGGGGCGGGGCGGGGGCTAGAGGTCCGCGGGGTCGACGATGAAGTCCATGACGTCGGTGATCTCGCCGCCGACGGCCTTGTGGACCGCACGCGTCAGCGCGATGACCAGCGGCGTCGCCCGGCCCCGGGCCACCTTGTGCGCGAGCGACGGGCGCTCGGCCTCGGCGTCGGCGAGGTCGACCGGCTCCCACCGCACGCGGTAGGCGACCGCACCGGCGACGGCCCACGGCACCTGCGCGATGACCGGCGGCACGTGCGTCTCGCCTGCCACCTCGAGCGCGACGATCCCGTCGAGGTCGAGGTCCGCCAGGGCGCCGTAGCCGGTCATCGCCGGGGGCGAGGTCAGCGCCGCGATGTCGTGGTCGTCGGCGGCCGCGTGGAGCCGACGGCGCATGTCGTCCGTCAGGGGCTCCGTGCCGGGCACCGGTGCCGCGTGCCGGGCGGGGCCGGCGTAGTGCGGCGTCGGGAGGTTGAGGCGGGCGCGGGGCAGCGCCTGCCGCATGACCGTGAGCGCCGCCTCGGGCTCGAGCCAGATGTCCGTCCAGACGGTGAGGTCGACGGCGGCCGCCGGGTCCGGCACCAGCAGCGCCGAGGGACTCCCCCCGCGGGCGCTGGTCCGCACGGCGCCACCGAGCCGCCGGGCGGCGGCGAGCAGCCACGCGACGGTCCGCTCCTCGTCGCGCACGGGCAGGCCCTCGGGGAACGCGCGTCGCAGGCCGTCGCGGTCGCCGCCGTACGGGAACGGTCGCTCGCCGCGCTCGACGGGCGCCTCGACGACGTAGGCGATGCCGGCCTGCGCGGGCACACCGAGCGCCGCCGCCGTCGGGCGGTCGAGCGTGTACGGGCCGACGAGGACGCTGTGGCGCGAGAGGCGCAGGCGCCCCGGCGGCGGCGTCACGACGCGCAGCCCGCGCGCACCGCCGGAGGGACGTGGCGTCGCGGTCGTCGGCTCCCGCTCCCAGGTGGCGCGGGGGAAGCGGCTCGCCGCGAGGGTCCCGACCTCGTCCGGCCCGACGTCGCCCGGCAGCACCAGGAGATGGTGGGAGACGACGTCGTCGGACGTGGGATCCAGTACGGGCAACGGCATGGTCGCAGCCTAGGTCGGTCGTGTTGCCGGTGTGCTTCCGGGACGTTGCCCGGGCCGGTGCGTCAGACCTGCGTGCGGTGGAACGACAGGAAGGAGCGCGACGCCGTCGGGCCGCGCTGTCCCTGGTACCGCGACCCGTAGGTCGCCGAGCCGTAGGGCTCCTCGGCCGGCGACGAGAGGCGGAAGAAGCACATCTGGCCGATCTTCATCCCCGGCCACAGCTTGATCGGCAGCGTCGCGACGTTCGACAGCTCCAGGGTCACGTGGCCCGTGAAGCCCGGGTCGATGAACCCCGCCGTGGAGTGCGTGAGCAGGCCGAGGCGGCCCAGCGAGGACTTGCCCTCGAGACGCGCGGCGACGTCGTCGGGCAGCGTGACGGCCTCGTACGTCGAGCCGAGGACGAACTCGCCGGGGTGCAGGATGAACGGCTCGTCCCGCTCGACCTCGACCAGGCGCGTGAGGTCGGGCTGGTCCTGCGCCGGGTCGATGAACGGGTACTTGTGGTTGTCGAACAGGCGGAAGAACTTGTCGAGCCGCACGTCGATGCTCGACGGCTGGATCATCGTCGGCTCGTACGGGTCGAGCAGGATGCGACCGGAGTCGAGCTCGGCGCGGATGTCGCGGTCGGAGAGCAGCACGGGCGACACGCTAGCGGCTGCCCACCGGGCGCGTCCGTTCCACCCGACCACGTCCACTGCGGAGGACGTGCTCGTCCGGTTCGGACGTGCTCGCCGTGCCGGTGGCGGGCGACGGGGGCGGGTGCCACATCGGCCCGCCCGGGACCGGCTGGTGAGCACGTCCGTTCCCCGCGAGTACGTCCGCTGCGCAGGACGTCGTCGTCCGGTTCGGACGTGGTCGAGGGGCGCCGGGCGAAGCGTCGCGGGGCTGACCTGGGGCGGGACCGGTTCTCCACATTTTTGTCCACAGGTTGCGGTGCTCGTGCGGGGATCCGGGGGGCGGAGCTGTGGACAACGGCTGTGCACGACGGCGCCCGGCAGCACCGGCGAGCGCATGCGGACGCGGGGGACAGGGAGGGCTGGAGCGTCGCGCCGCGGCGGGTATGATCGGTCCGCACGCCCGGGCATCCGGGCGTTCGCGGGTGTAGTTCAATGGTAGAACTTCAGCTTCCCAAGCTGATAGCGCGGGTTCGATTCCCGTCACCCGCTCCACCTCGAGGGCCAGGTCAGAGCACATGCTCCGGTCTGGCCCTTCGTCGTCGGGATGAGAGCTAGGGACGACCTAGGGACGAGGACGGCGTGCCGGCACGCGGCGATCGTCTGTCGTCCGCCCGGTCGCGGGGTCAAGAGCGTCTTTTCGGCGTCCACGCGTGCGCGCCGCTGTGCTCGCACCAGACACCACTCCCGCATGCGGGCGCTTCGCCAGCTATCGCGAGCAGGCCGGGTCAAGAACGGTCCTGGTCGACCGATACAGGAGCGTGACCACGCGTAGGACGACGACGCTCGCCGTGACCATCGCCGTGATGGCGGGCCTGACAGCGTGCACGGGCGGGACGGCAGCGACCCCGGAGCCTGAGAGCACCCCCTCATCGGAGCCCACGACCGAGCCGGTCGTGGACGAGCCCACCGCGGAGCCCACGACCGAGGCGCCCCCGTTCCCCACCGAGGCCGGCGCGGCGATCCCGCTGGACCAGGTCGAGGCAGCCCGCGCCGCGGGCATCCCGGTCTACGTGTCGCCCCACGGCGGCAACGGCGTCGTGGTGCAGCCGGGTCAGCCCCTCCCCGCCCAGGTCGTCAACGACTTCGAGGCCGCATACGGCGGTCCGCTGCCCGAGAGCACGAGTCAGTGGCAGGCAAGCAGGGACGCCCTCACCGCGGTCAGCAACGAGTTCGCAAAGACAGGTGTCCCGTCCATCCGGTTCCAGAAGATCCCCACCTACGACGGCAACACCGTGACGCGGATCCGGTACAGCGCATTCGTGGGCAACGTTCCGGCCGCCCGGGAGTACAACGGGAGCCTCACCCCCTCGGACACGAAGGAAGAGGCGCTCGCCAAGGTGCAGCCGTGGATCGACCAGTTCCCCGGTATCCAGGTCATCGACCTCACCTGAGTCCAGCGAGCTTCCCGCCGGACTCGGACCCTGGCGGGAACGCCCCCGGAGGCTCGACTACCCCCGAGGCCCGAAGCGACGATCGCGCTCTGACGCGCGGCACGGGCGGTTCAGCCGCCGGCGCGCAGCACCAGGCCGAGCCGCTCCCGGCGGCGTGCGGACTGCTCGACGGCGACCACCGCGACGACGACGAGCGCGAGCACGGGGAGCGCCCCGAGCGCCCACCACGGCGCCGCAGGCGCGGGGTCGCCCGCCTGACCCGTGAGCAGCCGCAGCTCCAGCGGCCCGCTCACGGCGGCCGCGAGCGCGGCGCCGACGGCCGTACCCCAGGCGCAAGCGGCCAGCACCCACGGGAGCAGCTCACCGAGGGCGACCCGCCGCACGTCGCGGCGGGCGAGCCCCACGACGCGGAGCACGGCGTGCGCGGACGCCCGGGCGGGCGCGCTGCCGGCCGCCGCGAGCACGACGACGAGTCCCCCGAGCGCGAGGAGCACGGGCACGCTCGCGCGCAGCAGGAGCAGCAGCCCGGCGGTCAGGGGCTCGGCGCGGCGCTCCTGCAGCCACCCCGCGCGGCCGGTCACCACGGCACCGCCGTCCGCCGGCTCGTCGCCCACCGCGTCGGCGACGGCCTGCTCGGCACCGGGTCCGACCGCCCACAGGACGTCGGGCACGACGTCGGCGCCCGCGGCCGTCGCGAGGGCCGCGCGGTCCACGACGAGCAGGTCGGCCCCCCGGGCCGCGTCCCCGGCGAGCGCGGACGGCAGCGCCGGAGCCGTCCCGACGGCCGTCACGCCGACCGCGCCGCCCTCCCACACGATCCCGCCGCCCTCGGCCAGCTCGGCCGCCAGCGCGGTGCTCGCGAGCACGGGCAGCGAGCCGTCCGGGAGCGGTCCGCCGGCGAGCCCGGCGAGCTCGGGCGCGTCGGGCTCGGGCACGTCGGCCCCGGGCGAGGCCGCCCACAACCGCGCGAGGTCCTCGGCGTCCGCCGCGAGCACGTCGACGCGCCCGTTGTCCGGCACGCCGAGGAGCTGCACCGTGGGGGCCAGGCGGGCGACGGCCACGGCGCGCACCCCCGGTTCCCCGGCGACGTCGGAGGCGGTCCCCACGACGTCCCCGCCGTCGGCCCGGACCACGACGTCGGCCCCGACCGTGTCCCACGAGCCCGCGACCTGGCCTCCCGTGAGCGTCGCCGAGGTCACGGCCGAGAACCCGGCGAGCGCGGCGCAGACCGTCAGGGCGACGAACGGCACGGTGGCGCCCCCGGCCGAGGCGCTGCGCGCTGCGGCGAGCAGCGGGGTCACGTGGCGCGACCGCCGGCCCAGCGTCACGGCCCCGCGCTCGAGCGCGCGCACCGCGTGCGCCCCGAGCACTCCCGCGGCGACGGCCGCGAGCGTGGGCGCCCCGACCACGAGGAGGTCCGCGCCGCGCGGGTCCGCGGGCAGGCCGCGCGAGCGGAGCGTCACGACCGCGGCGACCGCCAGGAGCACGAGCGACGCCTCGAGGGCGACGCGTCGCACGCGCGAGACCGCCCGCGACCTGCGGCGCTCGTGGTGGTCGGCGGGCGCCCGGCCCTGCTCGCCGCGCACCGCGGTGACGAGCGTGAGCAGCGGGACGGCGAACACCTGGACCACGAGCACGGGCACGACCCACGACCACGACGTCGGACCGGGGACCAGCCGTTGCGCGGCAGCCAGGGCGAGCGTCCCGGCGGCCGCCGCGAGCACGACCTGCTCGACGAGCGGCGTCAGCACGAGCGCGACGAGCCCCGCCCCGCGCGCGCGGCTGCGCCGCACGACCACCGCCCGCCGCCGCACCAGCAGCCAGGACGCCAGGCCGAGCACCCCGAGAGCCGCCCCGAGCACGCCGACGAGCACCACCGCCGCCTGCGCGCCCGCGGCGCCGACGCGCGCCGCGGCCGCCCGCAGGACGGTGTCCAGGGTCGTCGTGACCGTCGGACGCGGACCCGGCACGGCGAGCGCCTGCGGCGCGGCCTCGGCACCCCCCGCGAGCTGCGCGACCGTCTCGAGGCCCGCCAGGTCGAAGGCCTCGGCGCGCGGCGGGAAGGTGATGGACCGCGAGACCCCGGACGGCGAGGCGAGCAGGGCGACCCGCGCGTCGGGGACCGACGTGACCGACAGGTAGGCACCGACCGTCGTCGTGAGGCCCGCACCGCTGCCTCGCACGACCGGCTCGAGCATGCCCCGCACCCCGGACCAGACGGGGTCGCGCGGGTCCTGCGCACGGAAGATGCCGGTCACCGTGACGTCGAGCGGGACCCGGTCCGGACCGGCCACGGTCAACGGCTCGCCCGCCCGCGCGCCGAGCAGCTCGGCGACCGGCGCCGCGAGGCCGACCTCGACCGGCCACGCCTCCGGTCCGCCCGCGCTCAGGTCGCCGCCGCGGGAGCTCCCGGGCGCGACGCCCTCGACCCACTCGACGCCCGGCTCCCCGTCCCGCCAGGTGTAGGCCATCCGCATCAGGGCCTCGCCGCCGCCCGGGAGGGCGGCGTGCAGCTCGGCCGTCGAGACCGTGGCGACGGGCGGGCCGAGGACGGCGACCAGCTCCGCGGGCAGCGCGTCGGCGATCTGGGCCGCGAGGTCCGGCAGCTGCTCGCCCGTGCTCGGGTCGCGGCCGGTCTCCACGGCGCGCTCGGGCAGGCGTGCCGAGACGGTGAGGCCGGCCGTGGCGGCCCCGGCGACGGCCGTCCGGACGGTCTCGTCCGCGACGCGCGTGAGGAGCCGGGGCGCGGCGTCGGCGAGCAGCAGCGTCAGGACGAGCGCCACCGCGACCAGGGCCAGGGGTCGGACGTCCGACCGCGACGTGCGCAGCTGCGCGTCCCACGCGGCGCCGAGGCGCGGGAGGCGTGCGCGGCCGGGCCGTCGGTGCCCATGCCCTGCGGGCGCCCTCATGGGGCCGCGTCCATGCGCAGGTGGGTGGCACCCGCGCGGCGCACCGCCGCCGCCGCGACCGGCACCACGACCGCCGTCGACCCGAGCACGAGCACCGCCACGGCCACCGCCAGCGCGGTGGCCGGCCACACGAGGACGGCGTCGGGCACGGGCCGTTCGCCGGTGCTCGAGACCACCAGGAGCGGCGACGTCAGCCAGGAGACGACGGCGCCCACCACCGTCCCGGCGAGCACGGCCACCAGCGACGTCGCCGCGTGCTCGAGCACGAACGCGGACAGCACCGAGCGACGGGACAGGCCGAGGCCGAGCAGGCGCGCGACCTCGACCGCCCGCGCGCCGACGGCCGCGGCGACCCGCGCGGCCGTGCCGAGGAGCGCGAGCACGATCCCCGCGACCAGGAGCACGGCCGTCCCCAGCCGCAGGACGCGCGGCAGCGGGCCGTCGTGGAGCTCCGCCGCGGTGCCCTCGTTCGTGACCGCGCGTCCCAGGCCGGCGTCGGCGACCGCCTGCGTCGCCGCCCGGGGGTCCGGCACGTCGGCGACCCACCACCGGTCGGTGAGGCCGGCGAGGTCGTGCCTGCCCAGCAGGGCGCGTGCCAGCGTGGAGCGGTCGGCCAGGACGGCGGGTCCGTCGGACACCGCGGGGAGGTAGGGCACGACGGACGCTACGACGGCGTCGACCGCCGAGAGACCCACCGTGACGGACAGCCTCGACCCGGGCTCGAGACCCAGCCCGTCCGCGAGCGCGCGGGTGACGACGACGGGCAGGTCCGTCACCGGCGGGCCGGCGACGACCAGCAGGTCCCCGCCCTCCCACAGGACGCCCACGGGGGACACCGAGGCGGTCGCGGTCAGGACGACGCCGTCGGCGCCGCCCTGCTGGCTCGCGGCGGCGTTACGGACCACCTGGAAGTCACCCGGCTCCCGCGCACCGGACCACTGCGCCGGCCCGGCCCCCTGCGAGGTGGACGCCCCGACGAGCTCCACCTCGACCGCGGTCCGCGCCGTGCGGTCCGTCGCCGGGGGGTCCGCACCGTCGGCGAGGGTGAGGGCGAGCCGCACGGCCACGACGTGCAGCGGGGCGGCGACGGCTGCGCCACCGGGCCCCCCGCCGGGCCCCTCACCCGGCGGCTCGCCGAGCGCGACCCGGACCTCGTGCGTCCGGCCGTCCAGGGGCACCGGCGCGCCCGCGAGCACCGCCTGGTCCCCCCACCGGTCCTGCACGACCAGCGACGGCGCCGCGAGCAGCGTCGTCGTGTCCCGGACCGTGCCGGTCAGGCGCACGCGCAGGTCGTCGGTCACGGGGAGGAGCACCGGGGCCGGGGAGTCACCGGTGGGCGCCGCACCCGCGGTCGCCTGGGACCACGTCGTGCCGGGCGGCGGGCGGCCCACCTGCAGCCCGGGTCCGGCGAGGTCGACCGCGAGCAGCTGCGCCGGCTCCCCCGCCTGCTCGCCCCCCGCCCGCGACCCGAGGCCGACCGGCCGCTGCAGCACGGCCGACGGCGTCCCGCCCGTCGCCTCGGCGAGGGCGGGTCCGGCGCTGAGCGGCGCGAGCTCCGCCGACGTGACGACGAGCTCCGCGCCCACCTGGGCACCGGCCTGGTCCTGCTGCGACCGCGCCCAGGTCGCCTGCCCGGTGAGGGCGAGCACGGTCGCGGCGCTCGCGAGGACGAGGAGGAAGGAGCCCGCGCCCGAGTGCCGCCGTCGTGCGACGTCCCAGGCCGCCAGCGGGACCACGAGGCGGCGCGAGCGCGCCGCGTGGCGCTCCGCGAGCGCGGCGACGCGCGGGAGCAGGCGCAGCGCGAGTGTCGCGCCCGCGACCAGGCACAGGACCGGCGCGGCGACCAGCACCGGGTCCGGCGCCGGGCCCGTCGCCACGCCGTGCGCGCGCAGCTGGAGGTACCCCAGGACGGCGAGGGCGAGGAGCACGACGTCGGCGCCGGCGCGGACCGCGAGCCCGCTCGCCGGCCGGCGTCCGCCCCCCGCGGGGACGCCGCGCAGTGCGGGCACCACGAGCACCGCGGCGAGCGCGAGCGCACCGCACGCGACGGCGGCCACCACGGCGGGCGTCGCGCCCGGCGGGGGCGCGACCGCGTCGCCCGCCGCCCCGGGGACGAGGAGCGAGCGCGCCGCGCGGTGCAGCAGGAGCGTCAGCGGGATGCCGACCGCCGTCGCGAGGCCCGCGAGGACCAGCGCCTCGACCGAGGCGTGCGCCGCCAGGCGGCGTCCGGCCGCACCGCGGGCGGCGAGCAGCGCGGACTCCGCCGAGCGCCGCGCCGCGACGAGCCCGCCCGTGAGCGCGAGCGCGGCGCCGGCCAGCACCGTCGCGAGCAGCGCCGCCACGAGGACCCCCGACGCGACCACGCCCTGCTGGTCCTCGACCTGGGCGAGCGTGCGCGGGTACGGCGTGCGGAGCGCGAGGGCGCGCTGCCGCTGCCCGAGCGACTCCTCGAGCGCGTCGCGCAGTCCGGCCACGGCCACGCGCGTGCTCGCCGCCGTCCCCGGCTCCACCGACCGCAGGTCGGGCACCGTCACGACGCTCAGGCGCTCGACCGGGCGCTCGCCGAGCAGCGTCCCGGGCGCGACGACGAAGGGCCCGTACACGGGGAGGTTCCCGGACGCGGACCCGGCCGCACCCAACGGGTCCCGCTCCCAGGTCGCGTGATCGCCGCCCTGCGGCTGGAACGTCCCCACCACCTCGACGGTCACCGGGTCGACCGCCGCCGCTCCGGAGCGCGCGGGCTGCGCGGACAGCGTCAGCGTCGAGCCCGCCGTGACGCCCAGGAGGCCGGCCGTCGCGTCGAGGAGCGCGACCTCGACCGGCGAGCCGCCCGCACCGGCCGCGCCCGCCGGCCACCGACCCGAGGACAGGTCCGCGTGCTCGGCGAGGTCGTCGCCCTCGAGGAGGTAGGCGAGGCGCAGCTCGCCGCTGTCGAGCGGGGGCAGGTGGAGCGGGGTGGACGCCGCCCAGACCGACGTCGTCGTGGGGAACGCCGCGTACGCGGCCTCGACCGCGTCGACCACGTCGGCGGCGGCACGCTCCGCGTCGGCGGGTGCCGTAGCCCCCTCGTCGAGCCGCACCCCGGCGCGCACGCCGACGTCCTCGGCGTCGGTGCGACCGAGGGCGGCGACGAGCGCCTCGTCCTGGGCGGTCGTCAGCAGCGTCGCGCACAGGCCCAGCACGACGGCGCCGGTCACGACCACGGCGGCCACCGCGGCGAGCAGCCGCGCCTGCGTCAGCGCGCGACGCAGGACGAGCAGCACGGGTGCGCCGCGCGGGCCGGACCCCGCGCGGCGCACCTCAGGCATCGGCCAGCCGGCCGTCGACCAGCCGGACGGCACGGTCGGCGAGGGCGATCATCACGGGGTCGTGCGTCGAGACGATGGCTGTCATGCCCTCGGCCTCGACCACGCCCCGGATGAGCGCCATGACCGCCAGGCCGGTCTCGCTGTCGAGCTGGCCGGTGGGCTCGTCCGCGACGAGCAGGCGCGGGGACGCGGCGAGGGCGCGCGCGATCGCGACGCGCTGCTGCTGACCGCCGGACATCTCGTCCGGGCGCTGCGAGGCGTGGTCGCCGAGGCCGACGAGGTCCAGGAGCAGCCGGACGCGCCGCTCCCGGTCGGGCACCGACAGCCCCCGCAGCCGCAGCGGCACGCCGACGTTCTCCGCCGCGCTGAGCACCGGGATGAGGCCGAAGGTCTGGAAGACGAAGGCGACGGTCTCGCGCCGGAGCCCGACCAGCCCGGCCTCGTCGAGCGCCGTCACGTCGACGCCGTCGACCAGGACGGTCCCCGCGTCGGGACGGTCCAGCCCGCCCACGACGTTGAGCAGCGTGGTCTTCCCGGAGCCGGACCGCCCGACGAGCGCCACCATCTCCCCCGGCTCGACGTCGAGGCTGACGCCGTCGAGCGCGTGCACCGCGGTGGCGCCCGTGCCGAACGTCCTGCGCACGTCCCGGGTCCGGACGCCGGCGCCGGCGCGTGCGGCCGCGCCGCCCGGGGCGCTCACGCACCGCCCCGTCGCGCACCGGAGCCGGCCTGGCCGCCCGCACCGCGGGAGTCGTCGGCCCACATGCTCACGTGGTCGGCCTCGAGCGCGAGCCGGACGCGCCGCGTCAGGGCGAGCGCGTCGCGGTACTCCCGCGGCACCTGGACGCGCCCGGCGCGGTCCATCACGGCGTACTCCTGCGCGACGACGTCGTCGTCACCCGAGGCGTGCCGCAGGACCTCGCTGCTCGTCCTGCCGTCCCGGATCGCGACCGTGCGCTCGACCTGCTCGCTGACCGCGGGGTCGTGGGTGACGACGACGACCGTCACGCCCGCCTCGCGGTTCGCCGCGCGCAGCGCGCCGAACACCTGCGCCGACGTCGTCGTGTCGAGCTCACCCGTGGGCTCGTCGGCGAGCAGCACCTTCGGGCCGTTCACCAGCGCGACGGCGATCGCGACCCGCTGCTGCTCGCCGCCCGACATCTGGCGGGGCAGCCGGTCGGCGCAGTGGGCGACGCCCATGAGGTCGAGCACCTCCCGCGCGCGGGCCCGGCGCAGGCGCCGCGCCGTGCCCGCGAAGGACAGGGGAAGCAGCACGTTCTGGGTCCCCGTCAGGTAGGGCACGAGGTTCTGCGACGCCTGCTGCCACACGAAGCCGACGGTCGAGCGGCGGTACGCGGCGCGCTCGGCGCGGGGCATGGCCATGAGGTCCCAGCGCGCGACGCGCGCGCGGCCCGCCGTCGGTGCGTCGATGCCGGACAGGATGTGCAGCAGCGTCGACTTCCCGGACCCGGAGGCGCCGACGACGGCGACCATCTCGCCCCTGTCGACGAGCAGGTCCAGACCCTGCAGCGCCTGCACCTCGACCGGACCGGTCCGGTAGATGCGGACCAGGTTGTCGCACACGATCATCGCGTCCCGGCCGAACTCCTCCGCCCGGCGCACCCGCGCGCCGAGGTTCTCGAGCGTGCTCTCAGACATGCGTCCCCCGGGTGCCGCGGCCGGGCGCCCCTGCCCGCGTGCCGAACGTAGCGGGAGCGCAGGCCGAGGACCACAGTCCCGGGCGAACGACGGTGGCGCCGCTACCGGGACGCGGGCGTCACCCCCGCACGCCGTCACCCCCGGGCACCAGGCCGAGGGAGCGCAGGCCGGCGGCCAGCAGGTCCGCGACCAGGCGGGCGCCGTGGTCGGACAGGTGCGTGTCGTCCTGCTCGCCGTCGGGGAAGGCGGGCCAGGCACCGGGCTCGAGCCAGAGGAACGCCGCCTTGCTGCCCTCCTCGCCCATCCGCTGCCACAGCCGCCGCGAGGAGGCGGTGAGGTCGACCAGCGCGACGCCGTCCTCCTCCGCCAGGCGACGCACGGCCTGCGGGTAGCCGCCGTGGCTGGACCGCGCCCGGCCGTCGACGAACCGGCGCCGCTCCACCGGCGTGATCAGCACCGGCACCGCGCCGCGCGCCCGGGCGCCGACGACGTAGCGGCTCAGGGCCGCCGGGTAGGTGGACCAGGGCAGGGTGCCGCGCTCGTCCGGCTTCTCGTCGTTGTGCCCGAACGCGATGAGCAGCAGGTCGCCGGGACCCGTGACCGCGAGCGCCGCGTCCATCTGCCCCGAGGCGATGAAGCTCACCGAGCTCGCGCCCGACACCGCCAGGTTCTCCACGCGCAGGCCGGTCGCGTCCGCGAGCATCTCGCCCCACCCGGTGCGGGGGGCGCGTGCGGGACCGTAGGGCGAGGCTGTGGAGTCGGACACGACGACCGCCCGGCCGCTGAGCGGGGCGGGCCCCGGTGCCGCATCGGTCCACCCGCCCAGCACCTCGGCGACGCCGGGCACGGCCTCGGGTCGCAGCCGCGGACGGCCCGGGCCCTCGTGGGCGCCCGGGCCGGTGCTGCCGTGCTCGCCGAAGCGGGCGTCCTCCCAGGCGAAGCCGCCCATCGGCGACCACGCGTCCGCCGCGATGTGCGGCCCCATGACGCAGTCGACGAAGAGCGCCTCGCCGACCGCGTCCGCCTTGCCGCCGGGGTGCCACGGTCGACCGAGCCGGACGCTGCCGTCCGGCAGCCCCGGCCCCGTCAGACGGACGCCGCGGAAGAGGAACCCGCGCGTGTTCTCGCGGGCGGTGCTGGGGGCGGCCACCCACCCCGGTCCGACGGAGCGGATCTCGCCGCCCTCCACCACCGCGCGGGCCCGGCCGTACACGACGTCCACGTCCCCGACCACGAGGCAGTCGACGAGGTGCACGTGGCGCGTGTCCGACCAGCCCGGCGCGTCCAGCAGGACCGTGTCCTGCCGGCCGAGCAGCGCGCAGCCGCGGAGGCGGACGCGGTCGCCGCGGGTCCGCAGCGCGAGCGCCTGGGTGTCCTCCAGGCCCGGGTCGGCGGTGCGGTCGAAGGTGTTCTCGATCGTGAGGTGCTCGATCGTGACGTCGTCGGCGTCGACCGTGACGGTCGCGCAGTCCTGGACGATCGGCAGTCCGTCGCGGCCGCGGTCCCCCTGGCGCAGTCCCCAGGTGATCCGGACGTCCTGGGCGCGGCCCGTGGCGGACCGCACCGTCAGCGGGGCGGCCCGCGGCGCGATCACCACCTGCTCGACGTAGGTCCCCGGCTCGAGGACGACCTCGGTCACGTCGGGGTCCGCCAGGGCGGCGGCCAGGGCGGGCAGGAGGTCGACGTCGTCCCCGACGCGCGCGGTCTTGGCCATGGACCACCACACTAGTAACCGGTTCCGCCTATGCTCGACGGCATGAGCGCCACCGACGCCGCCCTGCCCGCCGCGCCTGCCCGGAGGGGGGCGAGCTACCGCAACCCGGTCCTCGACCTCGACCTGCCCGACCCCGACGCCGTCCGCGTGGGTGAGGACTACTGGATGGTCGCGTCGAGCTTCAGCCGGTCCCCCGGCCTGCCCGTGCTGCACAGCCGCGACCTCGTGCGCTGGGAGATCGTGACCCACGCGCTGCCCCGGCTCGTCCCCGAGCAGCACTTCGACCTGCCCCGGCACGGCGGCGGGGTCTGGGCCCCGAGCATCCGCCACCACGACGGCGTCTTCCACATCGTGTGGCCCGACCCCGACCGGGGCATCTTCGTCGTGAGCGCCGAGGACCCGCGCGGCCCCTGGAGCGAGCCCCGCCTCCTGCTCGCCGGCCTGGGGCTCATCGACCCGTGCCCCTTCTGGGACGAGGACGGCTCCACGTGGCTCGTCCACGGCTGGGCGAAGAGCCGCAGCGGCGTGAAGAACCGCCTCGGCCTGGTCCCGGTGGACGCCGGCCTGACGACCGCCACGGGGCCGGGCCGGGTCGTGATCGACGGCGACGCCATCCCCGGGTGCACCACGCTCGAGGGCCCGAAGATGTACCACCACGACGGGTGGTACTGGATCTTCGCCCCGGCCGGCGGCGTGGCGAACGGGTGGCAGTCCGTCTTCCGGTCCGAGCGCGTCACCGGGCCCTACGAGCACCGCGTGGTCATGCGGCAGGGTGAGACGCCGGTGAACGGCCCGCACCAGGGCGCCTGGGTCGACACCCCGGACGGCGCCGACTGGTTCCTGCACTTCCAGGACCGCGGGCCGTTCGGCCGCGTGGTGCACCTGCAGCCGATGACGTGGGGCGACGACGGCTGGCCGATCATCGGCACCCCGACCGGCGAGGGCTACGGCACCCCCGTGATCACCCACCCCACACCCCACGGCACGACGCAGGGCTCGCGGGTGCTGCCCGGATCGGACGACTTCACCGACGGGCTCGGCCGGCAGTGGTTCTGGCAGGCGAACCCGGGCGACGGCTGGGCCCGGACGCGCGACGGGCGCCTGGAGCTGCGCGGCCCCGGCAACGACGACGGCAACGTGCGCTCGCTCCCCCAGGTCCTCGCCCAGCAGCTCCCGGGCACGGGCGGGCGCTGGACCTGCACGCTGACCCTCGACGGCCCGGACGGGGCGCGTGCCGGCGTCACGGTGCTCGGCCGCTCCTACCTCTGGTGCGGGCTGCGCGAGGCGGCCGGCGGGCAGCGGCTCGTCGCCGCGGTCCGGGAGAACGGCGACCAGGACGAGACGCTGCTGGTCGACGAGCCCGCGCCGGCGCGCGAGGTCGAGCTGCGCGTCGACGTCGACCCGGAGGCCTTCGTCCGGCTCTCCGCGCGCACCGCCGAGGGGACCTGGCGCGTCCTCGGCTCAGGGCTGCCGGCGCAGGCCGGGCACTGGGTCGGGGCGGAGATCGGGGTCTTCGCGGCCGCACCGCTCGGTTCCCCCGCACCCGCGGTGGCGACCGTCGGCCCGGTGCGGCTCGAGGTCCCCGATGCCACCTGACGGGCCCGCCGGGTCCTCCCGCCGGCCGGCCACGATCGCCGACGTCGCCCGCGTCGCCGGGGTGTCGCGGGCGACCGTCAGCCGGGTCATGAACGGGCGTGTCATCCGGGACACCGAGGTCGCCCTCCGGGTGCGCCGGGTCGTGCGCGAGCTCGAGTACTCCCCGAGCTCCACCGCGCAGTCGCTGTCGCTCGGCGTGACGCACACCGTGGCGATCGTGCTCCCGGACCTGGGCAACCCGATGTTCCAGCAGATCCTCCGGGGCCTGAACGCGGCGGCCGCCACCGCCGGGTACCGGGTGCTGGTGTGCGACTCCGAGGAGGACCCTTCGGCCGAGGAGGCCCTCGTGCGCGAGGCCCGCCGGCGCAGCGACGCCGTCGTGGTGTGCTCCTCCCGCCTGCCGTACGACGACCTGCGGGCCCTGCTGAGCACGGTGACACCGGCGGTGGCCATCAACCGCCAGCCCGACCTCGCCGACGTGCCCGTGGTGACCATCGACTACGAGCGCGCCACCCGGGCCCTCGTCGAGCACCTGCTCGACCTCGGCCACCGGCGGCTGGCCTACCTGCAGGGGCCGTCCTCGAGCCGCCCGAACCGTGCCCGGCTGCGCGCGCTGAGCGCTCTGGAGCGCGAGCACGACGCGCTGGAGGTGACGCGCCTGTCCTGCGGGGTGACGCTCGACGCCGGCTACGCGGCGTGGCCGGCGGTCGCCGCGGCGGGCGCCACCGCCGTCGTCGCCTACAACGACGTCGTCGCCCTCGGCCTGCTCGCGCGCCTCGGCGAGGAGCAGGTGCCCGTGCCGGGGCGGCTCTCGGTGGTCGGCTTCGACGACATCGCGTTCTCCCGGTTCTCCGCGCCGCCGCTGACCACGGTGCGGGTGTCGCTGGCGGACGTCGGGGCCGCGGCGTGGCGCGAGGTCGAGGCACTCCTGCACGGCGTGGCCACGCAGGGCACCACCCACTTCGTGCCCGAGCTCACCGTCCGGCGCAGCACGGGCCCCGCCCCAGGCGGTCCGGCGTGACCGACCGGCTGAGCGTCGGCCGCACGGCGGTGGCGCGCCTGCAGGACGGCCGGGACATGGCGCCGGACGCCTCCCCGCGTCCGCTGCTGCACCCCGTCACGACGCTGCGCGGCACCCCGGTCACGCAGGCGGCACCGGCGGACCACCCGCACCACGCCGGGGTCGGCCTGCCCTTCCCCGACGTGGACGGCACCTCGTACTGGGGCGGGCGGACCTACGTCCGCGACGTGGGCTCGACCCTGCTGGCGAACCACGGCCGGCAGGACGTCGTCGCCGCGCGCCCGCTGCCCGACGGCTCGGGCGCGGACCTGACGGTCGTCTGGACGTCGGTCGACGGCACGGTCCAGCTGCGTGAGCTCCGCGAGCTGCGGGCCCGGCCGGCCGGGCCGGGCTGGGTGCTCGACTGGCGGTCGGTGCTGCGCGCCGAGACCGCGGTCAGCCTCGGGAGCCCGGCGACGAACGGCCGGCACGGCGCGTTCTACGGGGGCTGGTTCTGGCGCACGCCGTTCGCCGGCGCGCACGCCGAGACCGCGCAGGGCCCGGGCGTCGAGCGCGCGCACGGCGTCGCCACGCCGTGGCTCCTGGTGCGCGGTCCCGAGGCCACGCTGCTGTGCGTCCAGGTCGGCACGGTCCTGCCCTGGTTCGTCCGGACCGAGGGCTACGTGGGGTTCGGCCCCGCCGTCGCGCACACCGCACGACGTCGGCTGGCGGCCGGGGAGGAGCTGGTGCTGCACACGCGCACGCTCGTCACGGACGCCCCCGTCACCGACCCGGCGGCCCTCGCCGCCGGGCTCGCGGGCGCCGTCAGCCCTTGACCGAGCCGATGAGCGCCCCCTTGACGAAGTAGCGCTGGATGAACGGGTAGACGAGCAGCATCGGGAGCGTGGCGACCGCGATGACCGCCATCTTCACCGACTGCGCCGGCGGGACGACGTCGACCACGGAGGAGTCGGCGTTCATCCCGCTCGCCACGATGACGATCTGGCGCAGGAGCACCTGGATGGGCCACTTCGAGGAGTCGTTGATGAACAGGATCGCCCACATGTAGGTGTTCCAGTACGCGACGGCGTAGAAGAGGCCGATCGTGGCGATCGAGGCCATCGACAGCGGGAGCACGATGCGCCAGAAGACGCCCAGCTCCGAGCAGCCGTCGATCCGGGCGGCCTCCTCGAGGCTGTCGGGGATGGCCTGGAAGAAGCTGCGCATGATGACGAAGTTGAAGGCGTTGACCGTCACCGGGAGGATCAGCGACCACAGCGAGTCGAGCAGACCGAGCGAGTTGACCACGATGAACGTGGGGATCATGCCGCCGCTGAAGAGCATGGTGAAGACGACCATGAAGTTGATGACGCGCCGCCCGCGCAGGTAGCGCTTCGACAGCGCGTAGGCCATCAGCGAGGTGACGACCAGGCTGACGAACGTGCCGATCACCGTGACGAACACCGAGACGCCCATGGCCCGGAAGATGGTGGGCGTCGAGAGGATGTACCGGTAGGCGTCGAGGGTGACGTCGTTGGGGATCAGCACGAAGGGCCGGGTCGCGAGCTCGCCCGGGCTCGCGAACGAGCTGCCGATGACGTGGACGAAGGGCACCAGGCACACGAGCGCGAACCCCGTCAGGAGCACGACGTTGAGCACCTGGAACGCCCTCATGCCCGGTGTCGTGCGGCGGGTCACGCGGCCGGTCACGCGGCCCTGCCGGCGCGCCGCGCGGGTGGTCGTCGTTGTCATGAGGTGCTCCTGTCAGGAACGGGACGCAGGGCGAAGAAGCCCGCACTGAGGAAGAAGAAGAAGGCGACGGGGAAGAGGATCAGCTGGCTGCCGAGGAGGCAGACGAGCCCGGCGGCGGCGAACCACCAGCCGGCCCGGCGCAGCCACGGCCGACGTCGTGCCACGAGGAGCCCGACGGCGCCGAGCACCAGCACCGCCACGAGCGTGAAGCCGAACCAGGCGCCGAGCGTCTGCATCGACTCGTACGACGCCGCACCGGCCTGGTCGCCGCCGAGCGCCGGCTGGACCACGCGCTCGAAGGTCTCCTCGTCGACCCGGTTCATCGTGAGGGAGAAGCCCCCCAGGAAGACGGTCGCGAGGAGCACGCCCAGGCCGGCCGTCCACAGCTCGGCCCCGCGCGGGACCGTCGGGGGCGGGACGGCCGGGCGCGAGACCCAGGCCGTGACCGCGGGGTCAGCGAGGCGCGTCATGGTCTCCCCGCACGTCGAGGACGACGTCGGTGCACCCCTCGGCGAGCACGACGGGGCCGACGGCGCCACGCACCCGGACCTGCGCGAGCTCGGAGTCGGTGACGTTCCCCAGCCGGACGCCGAGCGAGGTGACCGGGTCGAGGCCGACGGCCATGTCCGGGGAGCCCGGCACCGGCTCGTCGGCGAACGAGACGCTCACGTCGTGCAGCGTGATCTCGCTCAGCGGCTGCTCCGGGAGCCCGTAGAGGTAGGCGGCGCACGCGTCGACGTCGCGCGCGGTCACGTGCGAGACGTGGATCCGGCGGATGAGCGGCGTCGAGCCGTCCACCGGACGCGGGGACCGGTCGCCGACGTGCGGCTCCTTGCCGTCCGGCCCGCAGAAGTAGAAGGGGTTGATGACGACGGGGCAGAGCACGCCGTCCATCACGATGTTGGTGATCCGGACGTCCTCGACCACGCCGCCGCGGCCGCGCCGCGTCTTGATCCGGACGCCGCGGTCGGTGCCCTGGAACACGCAGTTGCTGATCACGACGTTGCGGACCCCGCCCGACATCTCGCTGCCGATGACGACCGCACCGTGACCGCGCACCATCGTGCAGCCGGTGACGACCACGTTCTCGCACGGCACGGGCTCCGGTGCGTGCTCGGTGCCCGCCTTGATCGCGATGCAGTCGTCGCCGACGTCGATGTGGCAGTCGCTGATGCGGACGTTGCGGCACGACTCCGGGTCGATGCCGTCGGTGTTCGGCGAGTCGTCCGGGTTGAAGATCCGCAGGCCGGCGATCGTGACGTCGCTGCACAGCGCGGGGTGGACCGTCCAGCTCGGCGAGTTCTGCAGGGTGAGGTCGCGCACCGTGACGCGCGTGCACTCGTGCAGGCCGATGAGCGTCGGCCGGGCGGCGGCCAGCTGGTCGCGGTGGTTGCGGAAGAGGTCCCACCAGGCGGGGCCGCCGCCGTCGATCGTGCCCAGTCCCGTGATGGCGACGCCGGTCTCGCCGTGCGCGTACAGGCACGGCTGGTGGACGTCGACCGGCGCGCCCTCCCAGCGGACCTGCACCACCGGGTACAGGGCGGGGTCCGGGACGAACTGCAGGGTGGCGCCCGCCTCGAGGTGGAGCTCCACGTGCGAACGCAGCCGCAGCGCCCCCGTGCGGTGCACACCGCTGGGGACCACGACCCTGCCGCCGCCGGCGTCCGCCGCGCGGTCGATGGCGTCCTGGAGCCACCCGGTTGCCAGACCGGTCTCCGCGCCCTGCCACATCTCGTCAGTACCCTGCACGTCCCGTGCCTCTCGTCGTGCGTGTGGAGCCGGTGCCGGCCCACGGTGCTGGGCACCGTGGGCCGGCGTCCGGGTGCTAGCCGTTCACCTCGGCGTAGGAGGCCGTGAACTCCTCGATGACGGCGTCCAGGCCCTGACCGCGGGCGGACTCGATGGCGTCCTCGTACCCGTCCATGTCGATGTCGCCCATGACGTAGCGGTTGAAGGCGTCAGCGATCGACTGGTTGATCGCTGACCACTGCGCGTCGTAGGTCTCCGACGTGAGCGGCTGGGCCGGGTTGGTGACGGCGAACTCGGCGTTCAGCGGGATCAGCTCGTTCGACAGGTTCTGGTACGGGTCGCTGACCTTGTACGTGGCGACGAGGTCCGAGGGCCGCGAGCCGGCGTACGGCTGCACCTCCTGCTGCCAGACCCCCTGGTCGAGGATCGTGAGCACGCCGTCGGCGTCGAGCTCGTAGTGCGTCCCCTCGATGCCGTTCGTCATGAGGTCGAACGCCTCCTCGTCCAGGAGGCTGTCGATGAAGCCCAGGACGTGGCGCAGCTCGTCCTCGGTCTTGATGTTCTCCTTGGAGATCGCGAGCCAGCCGCCCATGCCGCCGTTCGTGTCGGAGACGACGCGGCGCGGGACGTCGCCCCACGTCATGTCGTTGACCAGGGCCCAGGCCATCGGGGTCTCGGGGTTCGCGGACCGGGCGAGGTTCATGTAGTTCCGCGCCTCCATGAGGCCGGTGATGACGATGCCGCCCTTGCCCTGCGCGATGGCGTCCTGCTGGTTCTGCTTCTGGGTCGTCACGAACTCCTGGTTCATGTGCCCGTTCTCGTAGACCTCGCGGTACCACTCCATCGCGGTCTTGAACTCGTCCGTGGTGAAGGCCGGCACGACCGTGTCGTCGTCATCGACCACGAACTTGTCGCCGGCACCGAAGTAGCCCGCCAGGACGCGGAACGAGAGCTGGAAGCTCTCGGCACGCTCGATGAAGCCGACCGTGTCCGCCGCGCCGTTGCCGTCGGGGTCGTCCTCGGTGAACGCCCGCGCGACCTCGCCGAGCTCCTCCACCGTGTGGGGCGTCTCGAGGCCGAGGTTGTCGAGCCAGTCCTGCCGCACGAGGACGCCGTAGCGCGCCAGCGGCTTCTGGAACGGGACGCCGTAGAGGCCGCCGTCGATGCGCGCCGCCTCGAGCGTCTTCGGGTCGATCTCGGAGAGGTTCGGGAACTCCTCGAGGTACTCCTCGACGTCCCAGAACATGCCCGAGGACAGCGCGTTGCGCACCGTCGAGCTGTCGACCTGCGTGAGCGTCGTGAGGTCGGACAGGGTGTTGGACGCCAGTGCGGCGTTGAGCTTCTCGTCCTTGGACGCGTCCGGCACCCACTGGATCTCGAACTCGACCCCGGTGTGCTCCTCCAGCGCGACCTGGATCGGACCCTCGGCGTCCGGCGTCGTCGGCGTGTGGAGGATCGACATCCAGGTGATCGGCCGGTCGAACGAGGCCTCGGACGAGCCCTCGTCCGTCGTGCCACCGCCGTCGCCGTCGCCGCCGCCACCGCACGCGCCGAGCACGAGGGCGAGCGCCGCGACCGAGGCAGCGCCAGCGGCACCTCGGCGTGCTGTCTTCATCATGAGCTTCCTTCCAGGGAGAGTGGCCGTACCAGGTGACCCGGGGCGGGTCGGGACGTGGGTGCGTGGCGGGGCGGACCCGCGAGGTCCGGTGCGCCGGACGGGTCGAGCTGGCGCAGGACGCCGCGCATGACGAGGGCGTGGACGGCCACGGGGATCCCGACGCCGAACATCAGCAGCAGCGGCAGCGCGAACGAGAACATCAGGACGTGGCTGACCGCCACGGTCACGGCGGCGAGCACCGTCCAGTGCAGGGAGCCGAAGCCGATGACCAGGGCGGTGGTGATCTGGCCCCGGATGGTCGGGACGTCCAGGGCCGCCATGACGAAGAAGACGTAGGAGCAGGCCACGGCCAGCACGACCAGGGCGACGATGTTCAGGACGCGGACGTACCAGTTCGAGACCGCGAGCAGGTTCACGGTGATGACCGCCCCGGCACCGAGGAGCACCCAGCTGACCAGGACCGGACGCCACCGCTGCTCGAGCGCGTACCTCAGGAAGGTGCGGGCGACCGGGGGCGTCTCGCCGAGCCGGAACCAGCGGTCCACGTACTTCGCCATCGCGTAGGAGGCGGGGCCGATGCCGAGCACGACGACGCCGACGACCGTCGCCACCGTCCACAGCACGTTGAGCCACGCGATGCGGTAGGCACTCACGAGCACGGCGTTGATGCGGGCGAAGCCCTCGAACGAGAACATGCGCGTCACTCCTTCCTGTCCCGAGCCGACCGGCTAGTAGACGCCTTCCTCGCCGAACTTCTTGGCCAGGCGGTTCGCGCAGACGACGAGGATGAGCCCCACCAGGCCCTTGAACATGCCGACGGCGGTGGCGTAGCTGAGCTGCCCGTTCTTGATGCCCGTCGTGTAGACGTAGGTGTCGAAGATCTCTCCGACGTCACGGTTGAGTGAGTTGAGCAGCAGGAACATGTGCTCGAAGCCGAGCTCGAGGATGTCGCCGATCGCGAGGATGAACATGATCACGATCACCGGGCGGATGGCCGGGAGCGTGATGTGCCAGGTCTGGCGCAGGCGCCCGGCGCCGTCGAGGTTCGCCGCCTCGTAGAGCTCGAGGTCGACGGCCGTCATCGCGGCCAGGTAGACGATCGTCCCCCAGCCCGCGGTCTTCCAGATGTGCTGGAAGACGTACATCGGGCGCAGCCACTCCTCGTCGGTGAGGAAGGCGATGGGTTCCCACCCGGCGTTCCGGATGAGGTTGTTGATCGCGCCGCCGTCCGTCGTCAGCAGCACGTAGAAGATCGAGACGACGATCACCCAGGACATGAAGTGCGGCAGGTACACGATCGACTGCACCGAGCGCTTGAAGACCCGGCCACGGAGCTCGTTGAGCATCAGCGCCAGGATGATCGGCATCGGGAACGAGAAGGCCAGGAGCAGCGCGGACAGGCTCAGCGTGTTCCGGAGCAGGACGAAGAACGAGTCCTCCGTGAACAGCCGCACGAAGTGGTCGAAGCCGACCCACGGGCTCCCGGTCACGCCGAGGAACGGCATGTAGTCCTGGAACGCGATGACGAGCCCGCCCATGGGCAGGTACTTGAAGACCAGGAAGTAGGCGATCCCGGGCAGCGCCATCAGGTACAGCGCCCGGTAGCGCCACAGCGACTGGGCGCCGGACGCCTTGCGTCGCGGCACGAGCCCGCCGGAGGGCGGCACGGGTGCCGGGGCCGTCGCCGCGGTCAGGGGCGAGGCGCTCATCGGCCTACCATCAGGGCGGTGGTGACAGCCACGGCGGACCGCCTCTCGTCGTCGAGGGCAATGGAGGGAACCGGTTCCGGGAAACCGTTTGCCGACTCTGGCACACGAGACACCCGCTTGGCTAGTTGCTGATCACCGGGCGCCGCGAGCCGCCGTCGCCGCCCGCGTCGCCAGCCGCCGACGCCTCGCCCCGGAGGAGGAGCCCGTGCCCGAGTCCGCCGTCGTCCAGGGCCACGACGCCGCCATCCGCCGGGTCCGCGTGCCGGGCGAGGGCGAGCCGGTCATCGGAGGCCCCGGTCGCCCGGCGACCGACCCGCCGGACGGGCTGGACGTGCGGGTCGTCGCGTCCCGGCTGCCGGGCGCGCGTCCGGCGATGCTCGTCCTTCCCGGCGGCGGCTACCGCCACCACGCCGCCCACGAGGCCGAGCCCGTCGGGCACTGGCTGGCCGGCCTCGGGGTCCACGCCGTCGTCCTGCGCTACCCGGTCGCACCCGCGCGCCACCCCGCGCCGCTCGAGGCGGCCGTCCGTGCGCTCGCGTGGATCCGCGAGGCCTCGGGCCCGCTGCAGGTGGACCCCGGCCGGGTCGGGGTCCTGGGGTTCAGCGCCGGCGGCCACCTCGCCGCGACCCTGTGCGGGCAGCCGGACCCGCCGGACCTGGCGGTCCTGGCATACCCGGTGATCTCCTTCCTCGACGAGCCGCACGAGGGCTCGGTCGCCGCGCTGCTGGGACCGGACGCCGACGCCGAGGCCCGCGCCGCGCACAGCGCCGATCGTCACGTCTCCGCGCGCACACCCCCCGCCTTCGTCTGGCACACCGCCGACGACGCGTCGGTGCCCGTCGGCCACCCGCTGCGGTACTGCGGGGCGCTGGCCGCCCACGCGGTGCCGTTCGAGCTCCACGTCTTCCCCGAGGGGCGTCACGGTCTCGGGCTCGCGACCGAGGCGCCGCACGTCGCGCGCTGGACCTCGCTGTGCGAGACGTGGCTGCGGTCCCGGGGCTGGCCCACCGGGGGCTGACGGCGGCCCGACGAGGTGACAGCGCGCCCGATCAGTTCCGACCCGGCGAGCGGTCTCTCTGACGGGAGTGCCGCAACCGCGGCCCCGGACACCGCGGAGGACACCATGACGACCCCGACCCACGCGCGCCCCGGCGGCACGCAGCGCCCCGGCCGGCCGCCGATCGTCGACCAGGCCGCCTGGGACGCCGCGCGGGACGAGCTCCTCCTGCGGGAGAAGGCCCACACCCACGAGGGCGACGCGATCGCGGCCGCCCGACGCCGGCTCCCCATGGTCGAGCTCGACGCCACGACCCCGGTCGTGGGGGCCCAGGGCGCCGTCCCCTTCCTCGACCTGTTCGAGGGGCGCGACGAGCTCGTCGTGTACAAGCACATGTGGCACGACGGGGCCCCGCACCAGGGCCAGTGCGAGGGCTGCACCGTCTCGGCGTGGCACCTCAAGGACGCCGTCTACCTCAACGCCCGCGGCGTCTCCTTCGCGATCGTCACCGAGGGCCCGTGGGACGAGGTCGCCCCCTTCCTCGCGTTCATGGGCTACACCCAGCCCTGGTACTCCGTCCGCGGCCTCGACGAACCGCTCGGCGGCGAGATGGGGCACCTGTCGAGCTTCCTGCGCGACGGCGACCGGGCGTTCCTCACGTACTCCACGACCGGCCGGGGCACCGAGCCGGCCAGCGGGTCCTTCGCCCTGCTCGACATGACGCCCTACGGCCGCCGCGAGGCGTGGGAGGACCAGCCCGAGGGCCGACCCGAGGGGCACGATCCGTGCTGGTACTGGCGCACCGACGCCGAGGGCACCGCGACGTGGGGCGAGACCGGCCGCCCGACGCCGCAGTGGACCCGGCCCGGGGCGGGGCCGGTCGAGTCGCTCGGGCGCCACGACCACCACCACTGACCCGCCGCCCGACGTACGCGCCGGCGCGAGCCGATCGACGGCTACGCGTGCGCGGCCCGCTCGTGGGCGTCGTGGCCGATCGGCTCCAGCTGGAACGTGCAGTGGTCGGTGTCGAAGTGCTCCCCGAGGCACTCGCCGAGGGCGTCGAGCACCGCGCCCGCACGCCCGAGGGCGAGGCACTCGTCGTCGACGACGACGTGGGCGGACAGCGCCGGCACGCCGCTCGTGATGGTCCACGCGTGCAGGTCGTGGACGTCGACGACTCCCGGGACGCGCTTCATGTGGGTGCGCACGCGGTCCAGGTCGATGCCCCGTGGCGTGGCCTCGAGCAGGACGTCCAGCACGTCGCGCAGCAGCGCCCAGGCGCGCGGGAGGATGACCAGCCCGATCGCGGCCGACGCCACGACGTCCGCGCGCACCCAGCCCGTCGTCGCGATGACGACGCCCGCGACGACGACGGCGACGGAACCGAGCAGGTCCCCGAGCACCTCGAGGTAGGCGCCGCGCACGTTGAGGCTCTCGTGGCGGCCACCGCGCAGCAGCAGCAGGCCCACCACGTTGGCCGCCGCGCCCACCAGGGCGACGGCGATCATGGGCCCGGTGGCGACGTCCGGTGGCGCGCCCCAGCGGCGCACGGCCTCGACGACGACCCACACGCCGAGCCCGCCGAGCAGCAGCGCGTTCGCCAGCGCGGCCAGCACCTCGGCGCGCTGGAGGCCGAAGGTGCGCGTGCTCGTCGCCGGCCGCCCGGCCAGGCGCGCGCCGAGCAGCGCGATCGCCAGCCCGGCGGCGTCCGTGAGCATGTGGCCCGCGTCGGCCAGCAGCGCGAGCGAGCCGGACACGACGCCGCCGACGACCTGCGCCGCCGCGACGGTCAGGGTGATCGCCAGGACAGTGGCGAGCCGCCCGCGGTGGCGTCCGGTCGCCGTCGACGCGCCGTGGCCGTGCGCGTGGCCGCCCATCAGTCGTCGTCCTCGTCGCCGTCCTCGACCAGCTCGCCCTCCCACGCCTCGCGTCCCTCGTGGATCGCGAAGGCCGCGATGACGAAGCCGGCGACGGGATCGAGCCACGCCGCCCCGGTGAGCTCGAAGAACACGAGCCCTGCGAGCGTCGAGGCGCTGAGCAGGACGCAGATGCGGGTCTCGGCGGCGTCGGCCAGCACCAGCGGGTCCGCCAGCGCCAGGCCGACCCGCCGCTTGGCCGCGGCGAGCACGGGCATCACGATCACCGAGGCGACCAGCACCCCGACGGCGAGCGGTGAGCGCTCGGGCCCCTCGCCGTCCACGAGGCTGCGCACCCCTTCGACGACGACGTACGCGGCGAGCACGAAGAACGTCACCGCGACGGCGCGCAGGGTGAGGCGTTCGCGACGCTCGTCCGTGCCGCCGTCGCGCAGCCGGGCGCTCAGGCGCAGCGCGACCAGGACGGCGGCGGCGGACTCGATCCCCGAGTCCACGCCGAACCCGATCACCGACACCAGCCCTGCGGCGACGCCGGCGCCGATCGCGACGACGCCCTCGACCACGTTGTACGCGACGGTGAGCTGCGCGAGCCGCAGCGCCCGGCGCGTGAGGGCCTCCGTCCCCGCGGCGGGCCTGACGCCGGCCCGCGTCACCGACGGCTCCCGTACGTCGAGCACAGCACGACGGCGTCGCCGGTGAGCGCGAGCAGCTGCTCCGCGGCGGCGAGGAGCGCCTGCGTCGCGTCCGGGTGGGCCAGCGAGTACACGGACGCCCGGCCCTGGGGCCGCGCGGTGACGAGGCCGCAGTCGCGCAGGCACGCCAGGTGCTGGGAGACGGTCGACTGGGCGAGCCCGAGGTGGGCGGTCAGGTCGACGACGCGGTGCTCGCCCAGCGCGAGGTGGCGCAGGATGGCGAGGCGCGACGGGTCTGCGAGCCCGCGGAACAGGCACGAGGCGGCGTCGAGCCCGGCGTCGTCGGCCCTGCCGAGGCCATCCGTGCCTGCATCGCTGTGCGCCTGTGTCATCGTCATGTGCCGATGCTACCCGCCTCCGGTGGCGCGCCGGGCCGACGCCCCTAGCGTGGTTCGCGACGCACACCAGACGTGCCGGACGCCGGCCGTCGCGGCGCCTCGAAGGAGAAGCGAATGTCCGCGGTCGAGCACGAGACGCACCTGCCGGAGCGCGCCGTCGTCGAGGGGGACCCGTACCGCCTCGACCCGGCCGCCGTCCGCGAGCCCCCGACGACGTGGCGCGGCTCGCTGCGCTTCTTCGGCCCGGGGCTGATCATCTCCGCGTCCGTCGTCGGCGCGGGTGAGCTCATCACCGCCACGGCACTGGGCGCGCAGGCGGGCTTCGTCCTGCTGTGGCTCGTCGTGTTCTCCACGCTCGTGAAGGTCGCCGTGCAGGTCGAGATGGCGCGCTTCTCGATCGTCACGGGCGAGGGCGGGATGGAGGGCTACGCGACGGTCCCGCCGCGGTTCGGGCGCCTCAGCTGGGTCTTCCTCATGTGGGCGCTCATGGCGATCTCGAAGCTCGTCCAGACGGGCGGGCTGATCGGCGGCATGGCGGCCGCGCTCAGCATCCTGCTCCCGGTGGGATCGGGGCCGCTCGAGACGACGTCCCTGACGTTCTGGGCTGTCCTCGTGACGGTGATCGCCATCGCGACCCTCTACTCGAACCGCTACGGGCTGATCGAGAAGGTCGCCGTCTTCCTCACCATGACGTTCGTCGTGGTGACCGTCGTCATCGCGCTCGGGCTGCCGCTCACCGAGTACGCCTACTCGGGCGGCGACCTCGCGTCCGGCCTGTCGCTCAGCCTGCCGGTCGGCGCGATCGGCGTCGCGATCGCGATGTTCGGCCTGACGGGCGTGGGCTCGGAGGAGATCACGGCCTACACGTACTGGTGCCTCGAGAAGGGCTACGCGCGCTGGTCCGGCCCCAACGACGGGACGCCCGCGTACCGCCGTCGGGCGCTCGGGTGGATCGCCGTGATGCAGAAGGACGCGCTCGTCGCCTGGGTGATCTACACCCTCTCCACCATGTCGTTCTACGTCATGGGCGCGGCCGTGCTCCACCCGCAGGGCCTCGTGCCCGAGGGCAACGACATGATCCTCGTGCTGTCCCAGACGTACTCCAGCGTCCTGGGCGACTGGGGACGCATCCTCTTCCTCGTCGGCGCCCTGGCCGCGCTCGGCTCGACCATCTGGGCGGCCATCCCGTCGTGGTCGCGGTCCTGGGCCAACGCGCTCAGCATCCTGGGCGTCTTCGACTGGACGGACGCGCGCCGCCGCAACCGGTGGATGCAGTTCTTCATCGTCACGCTGCCGCTGATGTGGCTGCTGACGTTCCTGTGGATCGCCTCGCCGTTCATCATGATCCTGATCGGCGGCGTCGCGGGCGGCATCTTCCTCGCGGCCGTCGCGGTGGCTGCCTGGTACCTGCGCCGCACGCGCGTCGACCCGGAGCTGCGCGGCGGCCGGTTCTCCGCGATCGCGCTCGGGGTGAGCGGCATCGCGATCCTGCTCCTCGGCCTCTACAGCGCGCTGAGCGCGGCCGGCCTGCTGGAGATCGGCTGACGGGTGTCGCCGTCCCGGCCGGGGCTCGGTCCGGGCACGACCCGGCGAGTCCCGCGGTCACGGTCGGCAGCGTGACCCACGGCTGCGGCTGACGCACCCGGGTGTGCGGCGCCGCGGCGCGTGTCGTGGGCGGCGAGCGGCTGCCGCACGCTTAACCTGGAGACGCAGCAAGGGCCCCTCGGAATAGGCGTCCGAGGGGCCCTGCTGCGTGATCACCCACCGCGGCCCCGGTCTCCCGAGAGCTGCGACGCGCTCCGACGGTGCGCCGTGCGATCACACCGACTGGTCCGGTCTGGCCCACCGCGGCGTCGTCCGCGTGCCCCTCGGGTCTCCCCGCCGAGCTCCCGTCGGGTGTCCCCGTCGGGCTGGTCCTCCGTGCTCCTGCCGGCGGCTCGTGCGGCCCGCCTCACCCCGGCCCGCCCTGGTCCCGAGGGCGGTCACCGCCGGGTCTCCCCGGTGGTCACCACCCAGGTTCTCCCTGGCTGGCCGTCCGGGTCTCCCCGGTCGGTGCGGCGTTCCGTCCTTGCCGATGACGTAGTTCTAGACCCCCGCGAGGACCCGCCACAAGGGCTCTGGGGGACGAGTTCCTGACGTTCTTCTGCCCACAGGCTTGTCCACATGTCCACACGGTCGCGACCGCCTCGGCGCACAGACCTGTGCACAAAAGATGTGGACGAAGGGGGTCAACCCCGGACGTCGTAGTTCAGGTGGTGGGCCACGTCGTGCAGGAAGTAGTGCCCCAGCGAGAGGGCCGTGAAGGCCGAGCCGTTGCTGCGGTAGCCGGGCCGGCCCCAGTCGGCGTCGGACAGGCCGGTGAACGCCTCCGCGGCGCCGCGTGCGGCCGCGACCAGCTCCAGGGACACGGCAGCCGGGTCCTGCTCCCCGTACCGCTCGGCCACCGCCGTGGCGTCCTGGTCCCAGTTCTCGAAGCTCGGGCCGTCCTGCTCGCGGATGAGCCGCGCCCGCGCGGCGAAGACGTCGCAGACGTCGCGCACGTGACAGGCGTACTCCAGGGGCGACCAGACCTTCGGGACGGGCCGGCGGGCGACGTCGTCGCGTCGGAGCACGTCCTCCCAGCGCGTGGCGTACCCCATCAGGATCCCGGGGATCTCGTCGCCGGCGACGGCCTCGGGGTGGAAGCCGCAGTCGAGGCACGGTCGCTCGGTGACCCAGGTCCAGTCCTTGGTGTCCGGTTCGATCGTCTCGTCCGTCATGCCCGGAGAGTACCGCCGTGCTGCGGCACGAGGCGGCAGCGCTCCGCGACGCGCGGTGGGAGAATCGAGGTGTGCCGAAGATCATCGGTGGCTCCCTCACGGAGCACCGCGAGCAGACCCGCAACAAGCTGTTCGCTGCGCTCACCACGCTCATGAGCGACAGGGGGTTCGACGCGATCACGCTCGCGGACATCGCGGCGGCGGCGGGCATCGGTCGGACGGCGGTGTACAACCACTTCCCCGACAAGGAGTCGCTGCTCATCGCGTTCATCACGCACGAGACGGAGCAGTACGTCGCGACGCTCGAGCGGGCGCTCTCGGGCGTGACCGACCCGACCGAGCAGCTGCGCACGTACGTCCGCCAGCAGACCCAGCTCAAGCGCGTGTTCCACCTCGCCCCGGGACCCGATCTGCGCAGCGTGCTCTCGCGGGGCACCCGGGCCCAGCTGCGCGAGCACGCCGAGCTGGTCGAGGCGATCCTGCGGCGCATCCTCGAGGCGGGCATCGCGTCCGGCGCCTTCCCGCCGCAGCCGGTCGAGACGACCGTGCCGCTCATCAACGCCTGCCTCTCGAGCCGCGGCGTGCCCGACGAGGGCCCGGGCCGCGAGGCCGCGATCGCCGCGACGGAGACATTCGTGCTCCGGGCGGTCGGCGCCGCCTGACGCCCGCCGGCAGCGAGGCTTGAGCGCCCCGGCCGGGCGTGGTTCAGTGGCGTTCTGACAGCTCGTCAGGTCCCCGTCCCCCGGAGTGCCCATGGCCGCCGTCGCCGTCCACCCGCTCACGGACGGGCCGCTGTCCCTGCACCTGCGTGCCGCCACGCGCGCGGCCCACGACCGGGCGGAGCGCTCGGGCTTCGTCGAGGCCCTCATGGGCGGACGCCTGACGGTGGCCGCCTACGCCGAGCTGGCCGCCCAGCACCACGTGATCTACGGCGCGCTCGAGGCAGCCGAGCCCTTCGTCGGCGCCGACCCCGCCGGCGCGACCATGATCGTGCCCGGCCTGCAGCGCGTGCCCTCGATCGAGCGTGACCTGGCGGCGCTCGTCGGGCCACGCTGGCGTGAGGAGATCCCGGTGCTGCCGTCGACCGAGCGGTACGCCGCCCGGCTGCGCGACGTCGCGGGGACGTGGGTCGGCGGCTACGTCGCGCACGCGTACACGCGCTACCTCGGCGACCTCTCCGGCGGGCTGGCGATCAAGGCGATCCTCCAGCGCTCGTACGGCGTGCCCGACGAGGCCGTCAGCTTCTACACGTTCCCGACGATCCCCAAGCCGAAGCTCTTCAAGGACGAGTACCGCGCCCGCCTGGACGCCCTGCCGTTCGACGCCGCCGAGCGGGAGCGGGTCGCGGCCGAGGCCGCCGTCGCGTTCGAGCTCAACACGGCGCTCTTCGCCGAGCTCGGGGAGCGCCACCCGCCGCGCGCGTGATCCCACCGGGCCGCGGTCCCGGTTCGCGTGCGAGCCGCGGCCGCGTCGGCGTGCGAGGTCGGCGTGCGGGCCACGGCGACGTCGGCCAACCTGGGCGGATGTCGAACCTGAGCACCGCGATCGAGACCACCGCCGCTGCCGCTGAGGACCTCACCGAGGAGCTGGCGGACGCGCTGGGACGGCGGGGCTGGACGGTCGCCACGGCGGAGTCGCTGACCGCGGGGACCATCGGGACCGTCCTCGCGGCCGCCCCGCAGGCCACGACGTGGTTCCGCGGGACCATCGCGTGCTACTCGCCCGAGGTGAAGTACGGCCTGCTCGGGGTGCCGCGCGGACCCGTCGTCACGCAGGAGTGCGCGGCGGTGCTCGCGCGCGAGACCGCCCGCCTCCTGGGCGCGGACCTCGTGGTCTCGTGCACCGGGGTCGGCGGACCCGAGCCGGAGGAGGGCGAGCCGGCGGGCGCCGTGTGGTTCGGCGTCGCGTCGCCCGGCGGCTCGCACACCGAGAAGGAGGTCTTCGCCGGCGGACCGGCCGAGGTCCTCACCGCGACGACCGAGCACGCCCTGGCCCTCCTCCACCGCGCCGCCACGACAGGCCTCTGACCCGCCCGCCACCCACGGTCCACGGTCGGACCGGCACCGGCCGACGGGGAGCCCGAGCGGGCGCCGCGGACGGCATCGCGGAGGGCGGGCGGTGGTCAGCCGTGGAGCGGGAGGGTGAGGGTCGCCGGGCCGCCCGGGACGACGCGGACCGGCACGCCCCAGTCCTGCTGGTTGAGGTGGCACGCGGGGAACTCGATCGCCGGGTCCGCGTCGCACGACGCCGCCTGCGCCGTCACGTGCAGCACGCCTTCGGTGACCTCGGGGTTGACCCGGAGCACGCGCTCGAGCGGGACGTCGTCGCCCGCACCGTCGAGCAGCAGCCCGGGCGGCGTCGAGGACACGGTGAGGCGCGTCGAGGGTCCGTAGCGGTCGTCGTACTTCTGCCCGGTGGCCGGCGTGAAGACGACGTCGAGCCGCACCTCGCCCGCGCCGATCTCGCTGACGGGCCGCTGCGTGCGGTGCGCGCCGTGGTCGAGCAGCTCGCCCGCGAGCCGGGCCGGCAGGCGCAGGCGCGTCAGCCGATGGGCGGCGGACTCCACGACGAGCAGCTCGACGCCGCCGTCGTCGTGCACGTCGACGAGCAGGCCGCTGGGCTCGGCGAGGTCGCGCGCGAGCGTGGTGACCTCGCCGTCGCCGTCGGGCCCGACCGCGTAGCGCCGGACCGCGCCGTTGTAGGTGTCGGCGATCGCGACCGACCCGTCGGGCAGGACGGCGACGCCCAGCGGGTGCTGCAGCAGCGCCTGCGAGGCGGGCCCGTCGCGGTGGCCGAAGTCGAACAGCCCGGCGCCGACGGCGGTCCCGACGCGGGTCCCGGCGTCGTCGTGCTCCAGGAAGCGCAGCGCCGAGACCTCGGAGTCCGCGAGCCAGAGCCGCCCGTCGGCGCCGAGCGCGAGGCCCGACGTCTGCGCGAACCACGCCTCGCCCGCCGGGCCGTCGAGGAGGCCCTCGTTCATCGTCCCGGCGAGGTGCTCGATCGTGCCGGCGACCGGGTCGAACGCCCACAGCGTGTGGTTGCCGGCCATGGCGACGACGAAGGCGCCCAGCGGCGGGTACCAGGCGACGTCCCACGGCGAGGAGAGCTTGTGGCGCCGCGCCGGCTCGTCGTCGGCCGGCAGGACGTTGTCGGCCGCGCCCACCATGAACTGCTCGCCCGTCCCGGCGAGCGTGCGGACCGCGCCGTCCGCCAGGCGCACGCCGCGCAGCGCGTGGTTGACCGTGTCCGCGACGACGACGTCGTAGCCGAGCGCCTCGCGCAGGTCCTCGGGCACGAGCGCGAGGCCGTTGGGCTCGCTGAAGCGCGCGTCGTCGGGACCGCCGTCGACCAGGCCCCGCTCACCCGAGCCGATCCGGCGGACGAGCGTCTCGCCGTCGGGCTCCAGCAGGGCGAGCGAGTGGTGACCGGCGTCGGCGACGAGCAGGGTGCCGTCGGGCAGCCGCACGGCCTCGGCGGGGAAGCGGAGGGTCGTGGCGGACGCGGCGGGGGGCACGTACGGGCCGTCGCCCCGGTGCAGCGTGCCCTTGGCCTCGTGCTCTGCGACGAGCTCGCGGACCAGGACGGCGAGGTTGTGCTTGTGCCCCTCGCCGGCCATGTGGGCGACGATGTAGCCCTCCGGGTCGACGACGACGAGCGTCGGCCAGGCGCGCGCGCTGTACGCGGACCAGGTCGTCAGCTCGGGGTCGTCCAGGACGGGGTGCCGCACCTCGTAGCGGTCCACGGCGGCCGCGAGCGCGACCGGGTCGGCCTCGTGGACGAACTTCGGCGAGTGCACGCCGACGATCACCAGGACGTCGCGGTGCTCCTCCTCGAGCTCGCGCAGCTCGTCCAGCACATGCAGGCAGTTGACGCAGCAGAACGTCCAGAAGTCGAGCAGCACGATCTTGCCGCGGAGGTCCGCGAGCGCGACGTCCCGACCGCCGGTGTTGAGCCAGCCCCGACCGACGAGCTCGGACGCGCGGACGCGGGGCAGGCGGCGGGCGCTCGTCTCGGTCACACCGGTAGTGAACCCGAAACGCCCGGCCTCCGTTCCCGTCGTCCGGTCAGTGAGGCGGGCTGCCGGCCCCGGCGGGCCCGTCGCCGTGCTCGGCACCCGACGCCCGTTCGGGCCTTCCCTCGGGTGGCAAGGAACGCGACACTGTGGTGCCGTCGGACCGCCGCGGCGGATTCTAGGGAGAGTCTCGTGTTCCGTCGGGTCGCCGCAGTCCTCGCCGTCCTCCTCCCGGCGCTGGTCCTCATCGCACCGTCGCCGTCCCAGGCCGCGGGCGACGTCATCACGGGCGTGGTGTACGACACCCACCGGGTCCCCCTCAACGGCATCCGCGTCGAGCTGGTCACCGTCGATGAGGAGGGCACCGTGACGGGCGTGCTGGCGAGCGCCACCACCGCCGGGGACTCGAGCACGCCCGGTGGGCCCGGCTTCTTCACCCTCCAGCACTCCCGCACCGTCCCGTGGCGCGCGACCGTGCGCGCGGTGGACCCGTCCGGCGAGCTGATCACCACCTACGACAGCAACTCCCGCACCCATCCGTTCTGGGGCGAGTGGGTCGATGCGGCCCCCGAGCCGACCACCTACCGCATCCCGGAGGCCGTCATCCTCACGATGGGTGCGCCCGGCCGCTACCTGCCGCTCGACCCCCGACGGGTGTACGACAGCCGCACCGACGACGACCGGCGGCCGTTGCGACGGGGTGAGTTCCTGACCGTGGAGCTGCCCTACACGCCCGGCGACGTCGTCGCGGCCGCCGTCAACATCACGACCACGCAGACGAGCTGCGCCACGACCTACATCGCCCAGGCGTCGCACGTGGTCGGTTACCCCTGGGGTGCCGACTCGAGCATCGTCAACGCGCGCGCCGGCGCCGACGTCGCGAACCACACCGTCCTCGCCACGTCTCGGAACGAGGAGATCAACAGGATGGTCCTCTACAACCACCTGTGCGAGACGCACATGGTGGTCGACCTGGTGGGCGTCTACGCACAGGACGCCCCGGGCTTCGCCGGGTACCAGCCGGCGACACCGGAGCGGGTGCTGGACACACGGGTCGACGTCGGAGCGCTCGGGCCGCGCGAGGCGCTCGAGGTGCCGATCACGGCGCTCGCCACCGACGCGCCGGCCGATGCGGTCGCGGTCGCGGTCAACGTCACGGCGACGGCCGGGACCGCGCCCACCTCGTACCTGTCCGTGTACGAGGCCGGAGACCCGTACGGGTGGGAGACCAGCACCCTCAACGCGTACCGCGGGGCCGACGTCGCCAACCTCGCCGTCGTCCCGCTGTCCGACGACGGAGCGATCGAGGTCTACAACAACAGCGGGAACCAGCACGTCGTCCTCGACGTGCAGGGCTGGTACACGCAGACGGACGGCCTCTCCTTCTGGCCGATGGACCACCGTCGGACCGCATCGAGCGAGGGCCCGGCGCTCGGCCCGGGCGCCACCCGGGTCACGACGGACCCCGGTCGTGGGATCGAGGCGCCGGCCGGCGCCCAGGCCGTGCTCCTCAACCTGACGAGCACCCGCGCGACGAGCCCGACGACGTTCGTGACCGCCCACCCCTCCGGCCAGGCACGGCCCTTCACCAGCAACGTGAACGCCCGGCGGGGCATCGACCTCGCCAACAGTGCCGTCGTCGGTCTCGGAGTCGACGGGGGCTGGGCGCTGTACAACAACGCCGGCTCGGTGCGGCTCCTCGAGGACGTCGCGGGATGGTTCGCCCCGAGCAAGGACGACTGAGCACCACGAGCGCGGAGCAGAGACGCGGCGGCGAGCCCTCCGCGTCCTGAAGGGGCTCGCCTTCTAGCGGCGCCGCGGTCGGGTCGGGCTCAGCTCGCGCGGACCGCGCCCACCACGCGCACGTCGACGGGCACGCCGTCGACCCGGTCGGGCACCCCCGTGCGGTCGCCGGGGTGCTCGACGTTCACGCGGAGCGCGTAGCCGTCGCCGTCGGGCCGGACGCCGATCCCGCGCACGCCCTCGTGCCCGGACAGGGCAGCGCGCAGGTGGGACTTGGCGGTCCGCGCCTCGTTCAGGTCGGCCATGGAGCACCTCGGGGTCGGCGAGCCCGGGGGCTCGCGCTGCGGCGGGGGGACCCGCGCCGGGGCCGGACTCAGCCCACCAGCTCCGCCTCGAGGGCCTCGAGGACCGCGCCGATCGGGTTGAGGTACGTCAGCCCGGTCCCATTCTCGCCCCCGCTCTCGCTCCCGGCAAAGAGGAGGCCGACGGCGGCCGCCGCACCGCCGTCCGGCAGGTAGACCAGCGAGCCGCTGTCGCCGCCGCGCGAGAACGGTCCCGACCCGAGCCCCTCGACCTCGATCTGGTCGTCGAAGGACAGCTCCCCCAGCTCCGCGCCGTAGCCCACGACGACGTCGTCCAGCTCGATCGCGGTGACCCTCCCGCGGGTCACGCCCGTGGTGCGGCCGATCTTCTCGACCTCCTCGGCGCCCAGCACCGGGGCCGTCGTCGTGACCGGGCCCGCCGGGTAGGTGGCATCGACGTCGGCGTCGTCCAGCGCGGCGACCGCCGCGTCGACCAGGGCCGTGGTGCCGGGGACGAGGGGGACGAAGGCCGCGAGGGTGCCGACGCGGTCGCCCGGGTCCTGCCCGCCGTCCGCGGGACCCGGCTGCAGGACGGCGTCGCCCACGGACGCCGAGGGCGACCCGACCAGCACGTGGTAGTTCGACAGCGCGTGGAGGCGGCCCGCGACGGTCACGAACGCGCCCAGGGTGCCCGCGCTGACGTCGACGTGCGCGATGGAGATGCCCGGACGCAGCGGCCGCACGCGGCCGGTCTCGCCGACCGCCTGCGCGCTGACCACCGGCGGACGGGGGCCGCCGACCGACCGGGGCCGCGCGACGGGCGGGGCCGCGCCACCGGCCGCGACGGCGCGGATGCGCCCGGTCCGCCGGACGTCGACCGCGGGCCCGACCTGCTCGACCACCCGCCGCGCGACCATGCGCGCCGAGGGCACCCCGAGGCGGTACCGCACCGCGAGGCCGTAGCCGCCGTCGGGCTGCGGCGCGAGGCCGAGCGCGACGCCGGCGCGCGGACCCGCGGCGCTGCTGGCGACCTGCCGCTCCGCGAGCTCGCGGACGTAGGCCGCCACCTCGGCCTTGGTGCGGCGCGCCTCGTCGAGGTCCCAGCCGCCCGTCCCCGTCGCGCTCGCTACCCTGCCGCTCGTCGTCCTGCCGCTCACGCATCCCCCTGTCGACACCGTGCGCCGAGTGTGCCGGGCGCCACCGACACCCGTACGGTGACGGCAGCGACCGTGCGGCGTCCACCACCTGTCCACCGCCGTCGCAGACACCCAGGAGGTACTGGTGCGGATCGAGCTCCCCCTCGACGAGGTGCTCACGCTCGCCACGACGCAGGGCGTCGTGCCGCCGTTCGTCCACGGCCTGCGCGCCGACGGCGAGACGCTGCGCCTGCGCGTCGACGCGGCGGAGGTCATGGGCCGCTCCGGAGGTCTGGGCCGCCTGCTCGGCGGGCTCGCCGGCGAGGTCCCGATCACGGCCCGCTTCACGGGCTGGGCCGACGGCGTGGTCACGCTCGCGGTCACCGCGGAGAGCCGCGGGATCCCGCTGCACCGCTTCATGCCGCTCGTCGAGAACAAGATCCGCGAGCGCCTGCGCGCGGCCGGCCTGCCGGACGGCGTGGTCGAGGTACGCACCGGCCCGAGCGACCCGGTCATCGCGGTCGACACGCGCCGGCTCCTCGCGGCGAAGGTGGCGGGCGTCGTGGTCACGGACGTGCGCGTGCACGACGCGACGCTCCACGTCGCGGCCGTGCTCGACCCCGAGGTGCCGTTCCGCCTGCTCTGACCGCACCTGCCCGAAGGTGCGGAGCATGGTGCTGGTGGGACCCGTGGGGCCCACGGGAGTCACCTGCGCCACTCTGGTCACACCCGTCACATGCTCCGCACATTCCGCCGGGGCCGACGCGCGGCGAGGCCAGGGCGGGTCGTCAGCCGGTGCTCGCGGGGGCCGCGCCCGGGGGCGGCTCGCCCACGACGTCGACCGCGCGCGGCTCGTAGGGCTCTCGCGTCACGTCGGCCCGCTCGATGCGCGAGAGCCGGAACCAGCGCACGGCATCGCGGTCCGGATCCCAGGCGATGACGTTCCACCGGCCCCGCGCGTGGGCGAGCAGGATCGGCTCGACGTGGCGGCGCGTGACGGCCCCCGTCGCGGACCGGTAGCGGATCGCGAGCACGAGGTGCCGGCCGAGCGACTCCTCGACGGCGCGCAGCACGGCCGGCGCCGCCACCGGCTCGTCCGCGCCCGTCCCGGGCACCCGGCCGTCGAGCCAGATCCGGCCGGCGAGCTCGCCCGCGCGCTCCCGGTCGCCCGGTCCGAGGGCGTCGAAGACCTTGCCGCGCGCGGCGGCCCCGTCGGCGGAGAACGGGCTGCCCGGCGGGAGCGCCGCGAGCGCGACCGCCACGGCGACGGCCTGCGCGGGCGTGAAGTTCACGGGCGGGAGCGAGGCGACGCTGTCCAGCACGTAGCCGCCCCCCGGGCCGGCCTGCGCCCAGATGGGCAGCCCCGCCTGCTGGAGGGCAGAGACGTCGCGCTTGACGGTCCGCTCGCTGACCTCGAGCAGGCAGGCGAGCCGCGGGCCGGAGGTGCCGGCCGGTCCGGCGCGGCGCAGCTCCTCGGCGACGGCGTAGAGGCGCTCGGTCCGGTTCACGCCACCTCCTCAGGTCCCGCGGCAATGGTGACAGACCGGTGTCACCGAGGCGGCCCGAGACTCGTGCCATGACTCTCCCCACCCCTGCGCCCGCTGCGGCCGCGCCCGCCGTCCACGTCGTCCTCGTCCCCGGCTTCTGGCTCGGTGCGTGGGCATGGGACCGCGTGGTCCCGGGGCTGCGCGCCGCCGGCTTCGTCCCGCACGCCGTCACGCTGCCGGGCCTCGAGAGCGCCGACGCCGACCGCTCCGGCCTCACGCTCGACGACCACGTCGACGCCGTGCTCGACCTCGTGGCCGCGCTCGACGGCGACGTCGTGCTGGTGGGGCACAGCGGCGGCGCCGTGGTGGTCCAGCACGTGGTGGACCGGGTCCCGGACCGCGTCCGGCGCGTCGTCTACGTCGACGCCGGACCGCTGAGCGCGGGCCACGCGATCGCACCGGACGCGTCCGGCGCCGACCACCCGCTGCCGTCGTGGGAGCAGCTCGCCGAGCAGGGCAGCAGCGCGACGGGCCTGGACGACGCGCTGCGCGCCGAGCTCGAGAACCGCGCGGTGCCCCACCCGGCGGGCGTCGCCAACGCCCCGGCCCGGCGGGGCGACGCCCGCCGCCTCGCGGTCCCCGTCACGGTGGTCTGCACGAGCATCCCGTCGCCGGTGCTGCAGGACCTCGTGGCGGCGGGGCACATGCCGACGGACCTGCCCGAGAGCCACGACGTCACCTACGTCGACCTGCCCACCGGGCACTGGCCGATGCTGTCGCGGCCGGACGACCTCGCCGCGGCCGTCGCGGCGGCCGCGCGCGCCTGACGCCGCGCCGACGGCACCGGCCGCACCGCACGCCGAAAGATCTTGAAGCCTCCTGCATCCGAACGCTGCCCGGCGCCAGTAGTTCAGGTGTCAAGCAGTTCCCCAGCCCCTCGGGGCAGGACCCAGGAGGAATCATGCGCGCACGACTTGCCACCGGCCTCGCCGGAACCGCAGCACTCGGACTCAGTGTCCTGGCGGCGCTCCCGGCCGCCGCCGCCACGAGCGACACCGCGCAGCTCTCGGTGCTCCACGGCGTCCCCGACCTGGTCGTCGACGTCTGGGTCAACGGCGAGCGCACGCTCGACGACTTCCAGCCCGGGGACCTCGCCGGGCCCCTGGACCTGCCCGCCGGCACGTACAGCGTCGCGATCACCGCGGCCGACGCCGCCGACGCGAGCGCCCCGGCCATCGGCCCCGTCGACCTGCCGCTCATGGGCGGCATGAACTACACCGCCGTCGCTCACCTCGACGCGTCCGGCGCCCCGACGGCGACGCTCTACACCAACGACCTCACGCCCACGGCCGCCGGCCAGGGACGGCTGACGGTCCGCCACGACGCCGCGGCACCCGCCGTCGACGTGCTGGCGGGCGGCTCGCCGGTCATCACGAACCTCGCCAACCCGGGCGAGCAGTCACTCGACCTCCCGGCCGGCACGATCTCGGCCGCCGTCGCCGCGACCGGCACGACGACGCCCGTCATCGGCCCGACCGACGTCACCGTGACCGAGGGCGTCAGCACGATCGTCTACGCGTGGGGCTCGCTCGACGCGGGCAACCTGCAGCTCGCGGTGCAGACCATCGAGGGCCTGCACTCCTCGCCCGCCGGCGTCCCGTCCGGCGAGCTCGGACTGGCGGACACCACGTCGTCCGCCCCCTGGCTGATCGGCGCGGCGCTGCTGACCGCCGCGGGCGGGGCCGTCCTGCTGGGGCGTCGCGCCTACGCGACGTCGACCGCGCGGGACTGACCTGCCGCGATCAGGCCGGGCGCGGGTCCGCTTCGCCGGACCCGCGCCCGGTTCTCTCGTCCGGCCGCTCCGCGCGGCCGGACGCTCGGCCTGACCGGCCGGACACACGAGCACCAGCACCACGCGCGGGGCAGGAGGACGAGATGACCGCACGCAGCACGGCCCTCGCGCTCGCGGCCCTCCTCCTCCTCGGCGCGTGCACGGCGCCCGCGCCGTCGGGGGACGCCGAAGGGCTCACGCCCGCCCCCGCCACCTCCGCCCCGGCGTCGGCGGCCCCCGCGGCGCCCCTGCCCGACATCCCCGTCCGGTCCGCCGACCTCTCGGCCCTGACCGTCCCGGACGCCCCGGCCCCGACCGCGGTCCGCATCCCGTCCCTGGAGATCGACGTTCCCGTCGACCCGGTCGGCGTGCAGGCCGACGGCCAGATGGAGATCCCGCCCTTGGCCGAGCGCGCCGGCTGGTACCGCTACGGGGCCGCGCCGGGCGAGCCCGAGGGCACCGCCGTCATCGCGGCGCACGTGGACTCCGTCGCCTCCGCCGGCCTGGGACCCTTCGCCCGCCTGCGCGACCTCGCCCCGGGCGCGACCGTCGAGGTGAGCCTCGCCGACGGTGCCGTCGTGCCCTACGTCGTGACCTCGGTGACCTCCGTCGCGAAGGACGACGCCGCCTGGGACACCGTCTTCACGCGCGAGGGCCCCGCCCGGCTGGTGCTCGTGACGTGCGGTGGTACGTTCCAGCGCGAGGCCTCCCGGTACTCGGACAACATCATCGTCACCGCCGACCCCGTCCGCTGATGTCCTCCGCCGTCGAGTTCTCCGGTGGGACGCCACCCGGGCACGGCCCGCACCTGTGGCTCGGGCCCGGACCCACCCCCTTCGCAGGAAGGAGCGCTCCGCTGTCCTCGTCACCCGTCGCGCAGCTGCACGCGCCCGCCTCCTGGGCGGACGACGTCGTGGGGCGCGCGTTCGCCGGGGGCGACGAGACCGCGCTCGCGGAGGCGTTCCGGCGCTGGGCGCCCTTCGTCCACACGCTCGCCCTGCGCTCGCTCCGGGACGACGCCGACGCGCAGGACGTCACGCAGCAGGTGTTCGTCAGCGCGTGGCGCAGCCGGGGCGGCTTCGACCCCGCCCGCTCGCCGCTGCCCGCGTGGCTCACCGGCATCGCGCGGAACGCGGTCGCCGACGTGCACGCGCGGCGCGGCCGCGACCGCCGCAACGAGGTCGCCGTCGCGACGCGCACCGGCCCCGAGCCCGAGCCGGAGACGGCGGCGGTCGCGGAGCGCGTCACCGTCGCGGACGAGCTGACGCGCCTCGGCGAGCCGCAACGCACCATCATGGCTCTCGCGTTCTGGGAGGACCTCACGCACGACCAGATCGCCCAGCGGCTCGACCTGCCCCTGGGGACCGTCAAGAGCCACATCAGACGCAGCCTGCTGCGCCTGCGCGACCGGTTGGAGGTGGATGGTGGAGCACGTCGCTGAGGAGGACCTCGCGCTGCTCGCGCTCGGCGAGCCGGCGAGCGAGGCCGTCCGCGCCCACGTCGCCCGGTGCGAGGAGTGCGCCGCCGCGGTGGCCGAGCTGGCCGCGGTGGTCGCCGTCGGGCGCGCCGTGACGCCCGGTGACGCGCTCGTGCCGCCGCCCCCGCAGGTCTGGACGGGGATCCGCGACGAGCTCGGGCTGGCGGCGGACCTCGAGCCCGACGGGCGCTCGCGCGCCGTGACGGCTCCCGCCGTGGACGAGGCGCCCGCCGAGAGCGCGCCGACGGCGCCCGTCGTCGACCTCGCGGCGGCCCGCGGCCGCCGCGGCGCCCGGCTGCCCTGGATCGCGGCGGCCGCGGCGGCCGGCATCGTGGTCGGCGGCGTGGGCGCGACGTTCCTGTCCGGCGTGCGCGAGCGCGACGCCGACTCCGAGGTGCTCGCGCAGGCCAGGCTCGAGCCGCTCCCGGGCTGGGACGCGACCGGGGAGGCCGTCGTCGAGGTCACGCCCGACGGCTCGCGCGAGCTGGTCCTCTCGGTCGAGGACGCGGGCAGCGACGGCGACTTCCGCGAGGTGTGGCTCATCGACCGGGACGTCACGCGGCTGGTGAGCCTCGGCGTGCTGCAGGGATCCGAGGGTCGCTTCACCGTGCCCGAGGGGCTGGACCTGTCGGACTTCGCCGTCGTGGACGTGTCCGAGGAGCCGTTCGACGGGGACCCGGCCCACTCGGGCGACAGCATCGTGCGCGGCGTCCTCGACGCCTGAGTCGGCCGGTCAGCACGACGCCCGCACCACAGTCATGGCGCGGGCGTCGGCGTCCTGGGTCGTGCAGGGGGTGCCGCTCAGACGGCGGGGCCGGCCGGCGGGGGGGTGCGCGTGTCGTACCGCTCGACCACCTCGCGGTGGCTGGTGTTGGCGCGCTGCTTGTTGTAGACCATGCCCATGATCAGGGAGATGATCCCCGCCGCGATCATGATGTAGCCGACCATGTTCAGGTTGACCACGTCCCACGTGTCGGGGGCGATGGCGAAGGCGAGGATCGCACCGACGACGATCAGGAAGATCCCGGTTCCGATACCCATGCTCGTTCCTCCTCCTCGGCGGCCGGGCGACCCGGCCGGTTCAGGGACGAGCATGGCGGAGACCCCTCGCGCCCGCGCGTCGAGCGTCCGGGATCGCTCGTGCGGGTGACCACCGCCACCGTCCGGGTGGGCAGCTCGCGCAGCCGCGTGCGTCCTACAGTGGTCGAGAGCTCCGACGATCGAGGAACCATGTCCGACCAGCGCCGTCGTCCCTTCGGGATCCGCTTCACCGAGCGCTTCCTGCTGCCGTTCCTCGGCCCGGCGGAGGTCGGGGACCTGCGCCGCGGGCGGCCCGCGACGGACGCCGACCGCCGCCGCGAGAGCGAGCTGCGCACGACGCTCGAGCGCGTCGTCGGACCGGACGGCCGCAGCTACCTCGTCGAGCGCGGCGACGCCGATCGCGCCGAGCCGGGCGAGCCGCCCCGCTGACAGCACTGCCGCAGCCCGCGCCGGCCGCTCAGCCGCGCCGCTGCCCCAACCGCTCGAGCATCGCGTTGTACTCCTCGAGCTCGGCGTCGCCGTCGCGGTCCGCGGCCCGGTCGCGGCGACGCGCGGTGCGCTCGTCGTCCCGCGTCCAGGCGATGGCGAGCGCGATGGCCAGCACGAGCATCGGCAGCTCGCTGATGCCCCACGCGATGGCGCCGCCGGTGTGCTGGTCCGCGAGGGCGGACGGCCCCCACGGTCGGCCCAGCAGCCCGAACCACCGCGGTGCGAGCAGCGCCTCGGAGCTGACGATCGCGAGCCCGAAGAAGGCGTGGAAGGCCATGGTCGCGAACAGCAGCAGCAGCCGCAGCGCGTAGCCCGGGCGCTTGGGCCCCGGGTCGACGCCGATGAGCCCGTTGACGAACAGGTACCCCGCCAGGGAGAAGTGGGCGATCATCAGCAGGTGCCCGACGTAGCTCGTCAGGGCCAGCTCGAAGGCGTCGGTGAAGTAGAAGACGAACATCGAGCCCGCGAAGTTGACCGCCGCCACCACGGGGTTCGCGAAGAACTGCGCCCACCGCGAGTGCACCAGGCCGAGCAGCCACTCGCGCGGGCCCCACGACCCGTCCGCCCGCGGCGGCAGGGCGCGCGCCGCGAGCGTCACGGGCGCGCTGAGCACCACGAGGATCGGGATGACCATGACCAGCACCATGTGCTGGAGCATGTGCGCGCTGAACAGGACGTGGCCGTAGACGGCGAGCCCGCCCGACGTCGTCCACGCGAGCAGGACCATGCCCGCGACCAGGCACAGGGTGCGGTGCACCGGCCACGTGTCGCCGCGCCGCCGCAGGCGCGCGACCCAGCGCCCGTAGACGACGACGGCGGCGAGGCAGCCGAGCGCCGGGATCAGGTCCCACTGGAAGCTGGTGAGCCAGCGGTCGAACGACGGCTCGGGCGGCAGTGGGTGTCCCGTGACGATCTCGGCCGGCGTCGGCGCCGTCGGCGGCTCGAGGTCGGCCGGCGGCGCGGTCGAGCCGAGCGCGACGGCAACGCCGGAGACGGCACCCATGACGGCGATCTCGACGGCGACCAGGCGCCAGAAGACGCCCGGCGCGCGCGGGGACGCGGGCGTCTCGGCCAGGCGCCGGACGACCGCGCGCCGGTGCAGCCAGCCCAGGACGCCCAGCACGGCGAACAGCGCGACCTTGGCCAGGAGGAGCACGCCGTAGGGCGTCGCGAGGTCGGCGACCTCGTCCATGCGGCCGACGGCGTTCACGGTCCCGGAGACGGCCACGGCGACGAAGCACCAGGCCGCGATCGAGGAGAACCGCGCGACCGACGGCGCGAGGTCGCGGCCGAGCCGCCCGCTGAGCAGTGCCAGGCCCGCGAGCGCGCCGATCCAGACCGCGGCACCGGCGAGGTGCAGGAACATCGAGGAGACGGCCAGCTCGTGGTTCGTCGCGCCGACGCTGTGCCCCGTGGTCGCGAGCATCACCAGGGCCGACGTCGCGAGCAGCGCGGCCGCGAAGGCCCCGAGCGGACGCGTCACCAGCAGCGCGACGATGCAGGTCAGCGCCGCGACGACGGTCACGGCCAGGAGCGTGCGCCCCAGGCCGACGGACGTGACGAAGAGCCCGAGCTCCGAGCCGAAGCCCGCGCCGCCGACCGGACGGCCGACGATCGAGGCGTAGGTCAGCACGAGCTGCGCGACGTTCGCGAGGGCCCACACGCCGGCCGCGACGGAGGCCACCACGGGCGCCGTCGGCCAGGCGCGGCCCTCGCCCGGCGCGCGGCCGGCGGCGCGGGGCAGGACGAAGGCGGCGAGCGCGAGGGCGCCGAGCGTCACGGCAGCCGCCAGCTCCGAGGTCACCGTCGCGAGCGGCAGGCCCCAGCGCACCGCGGGACCCGGGTCGAGCAGCGCGGCGTCGACGGCGCCGGAGAACGCGACACCGAGGACGGCGGCCGCGAGCGCCAGGAGGAACCCGGAGACGAGCGCCGCGGCGGGGAGCCGGGCCGTGGTCGTCGGCACGCTCGGACCAGTCACCCGACCAGCCTACGGCGGCCCCGCGCACGCAGGTCCCGGTCACCTGTCGGCGTGGTCCGCGGGCGGCTCAGGGTTGCTGCTGGTCGGCGAAGAAGGTCTGGTCGACGAGCGCCCGCGCGAAGGCCTCGACGTCGGGCGTGCGACCCTGCGCCGGCCGGCCGGCGTACCGGCCCTGCTCAGGAGCCATAGCCGGGCACCCAGTCCAGCGCGAGCACGTCGTCCGTCCTGCCCGCCACGAGGAGCAGCGCCAGCCGCAGCCGCTCGTCCCGCGACAGGCCGCGCAGGTGCCGCTCCGTCCCCGGGTCCGCCTCGACGTCCTCGAGGACTGTCAGGTCGGTGAAGAGCTCGAGGTTCCACCCGCTCTCGTGGCTCACCGAGACGCTCGCGGACTCCTCGCCGGCGTGCCCCTCGAGGTCGTCGAGCAGGCGCTCGATCGCCTCGCGCGAGACGTCGTCGGTCTCGTGGGCGGCGACGTTCGTCAGGGAGCTCATCCAGCCCTGCCGCTCAGCCGGTGAAGACGGAGGCGTTGGCGGGCCACTCGCCGGTGCGCTGGAACTCCCGGTACGCCGTCGCCATCACGGCCGAGGCCATCCTCGGCCGGTCCCCACGCCCCTCGATGAACCAGGCGTCAGGATCCGTCGCCGGGATGACGAGGACGCCACGCTCGGGATCCTGCTCGTCGATCCCGTAGTCGTACCGCGCCCGTCCGTCCGAGGAGCTCAGACGGATGCCGAAAGCTCGCGAAGCCATGCCTGACACCCTCTCCACCGTCCCGGCTCAGAAGTAGCCCTGGCGCTTGAGCTGCTCGTAGACCTGCTCCTGGGTCATGCCTTCGTAGCCGGTCTGTGCGGGCTTGCCAGCCAGCGGTCCTCGGCCACGAGGGCCGGCGAGGCGCGCGACCTCGTCGAAGAAGCGGCGCTTCGCATCGTCGTAGGACGCCGAGGCGTACAAGCGTCTCTCGCGTCCCATGTCGCTGTAGGTGACGGTGTAGTCCGCCCCCTCGCACCCGAAGATGATCGACTCGCTGCTGCCGTTGCCGGGCACCCCCCAGACGAAGAAGTCCATCCCGTAGACGAATCCCCGCGCCTCGCCCTCGGCGCGCAACGCGACGAACTCGGGCGGCGCCTGCGGCTGGTCGACCATGGTTCGGCTCCCCACCTTGCGAATGACGCCCAGACCGATCAGGTCCCCCTGAGAAAGCTCCTTGCCGGTCGGGCTGAAGAACCTGTACTGCATCCCGCCACCCTGCTGCCCGAACCAGGGTGCGATGTCCGAGCGCTCGACCGTGAGCCGCCCTGACTGCACGATCGCCGTCACGGCAGCACTCCGGCGATCGTGTCCATCCGGCCCCGGACCCCGTCGTCCGCAGCGCGATAGTCCTCAGCCATCGCCACCACGCCGTCGACCATCGCCTCGAGCGTGTCCCGCGCCGCGCCGATGGCCCGACCCGTCTCCACTTCCGCCGTGTTGACGAACCCCGGCAGGAACGCGCACAGCAACCCGAACGCACCGTCGTGCAGGTCGACCTGGTTCGCGGCGTCGTGCGCCAGCGCACGGCATCGGCCACCATCGCCAACCTCGACCCGTGCGCCGTCAGCACCTGCGTATCGACCTCGAGCTCGCTCATCCGCCCCCTCACGCGACCCACCGGAACCGGGACGAGTGTGACGCTCCACGACCGCTCAGCGGTAGGCCGGTCCACGATCCTCAGGTGTAGCGCTGCCCGATCTCGGCGCGCAGGTGCTGCGTGGTCGCCGGGTCCTCGCCGAAAGCCTCGGCCATCGCGGCGACGGCGCGCCCGCCGGCCTCGCGCTGCGCCGCGCGGACCGCGTCGATCTCGGCCTTGACCTGCTGCGCCTTCTCGGCGCGCTCGGCGGCCTGCGCGATGTCGCGCTGGACCTCGGCGAGCGCGGCGTCGGCGTCGTAGAAGGCGGTCATCCCGGCACCGGCGAGCGCCGCCGCCCGTGCCCAGGTCTCGCACTGGACCGATCGGGCGACGCCGCGCCGCGCGCCAGCACGGGTCGGTCCACAGGTGCGCCGCCCCCCTGGCGGTCCGCGCGGCGACTGGCATACTCGCCGTCTGCCGCACCGCCACGCCGGGCTCGCCGAAGCCCTCGTCGAGCCGTGCGCCCCCAGCCGGCCACCGGAGGACCACGCATGCTGACCGAGCCGATCAACGACACCGACCACGTCGAGGCGCGGCGCCTGCTGGACCGGATCGACGCCGTCTTCGCCCAGCGCGTGGTGGGGCAGGACAACCTGCGGGTCGCGCTCGTCAGCACCCTCCTGGCCAGCGGCCACATCCTGCTCGAGAGCGTCCCCGGCCTCGCCAAGACGACGGCGGCGCAGACCTTGGCCGCCGCGGTGTCGGGCTCGTTCCACCGCATCCAGTGCACGCCCGACCTGATGCCCAACGACATCGTCGGCACCCAGATCTTCAACTACGCGACGGGCGCGTTCTCCACCCAGCTCGGCCCCGTGCACGCGAACCTCGTGCTGCTGGACGAGATCAACCGCTCGAGCGCCAAGACGCAGTCGGCCATGCTCGAGGCGATGCAGGAGAAGCAGACCTCGATCGGCGGCGAGGTCTACCCCCTGCCGCGCCCCTTCATGGTGCTCGCGACGCAGAACCCCATCGAGGAGGAGGGCACCTACGTGCTGCCCGAGGCCCAGATGGACCGGTTCCTCGTCAAGGAGGTCCTCAGCTACCCGGATGCGGCGCAGGAGGTCGAGATCCTCGAGCGGATCTCCACCGGCCGGCAGACGGCCGCGATCACCGGTGAGCCCATCAGCCTCGCCGACCTCGAGCGGCTCCAGGCGATGGCCGACCGCGTGTACGTCGACGCCGCGATCAAGCGGTACGTCGTCGACCTGGTCGCGACCACCCGGGGCGGCGGCCCGCGCCCCATCCCCGGCATCGACCGCCTCATCCGCGTCGGCGCGAGCCCTCGAGGGTCGATCGCGCTGATGCGCATCGGGCAGGCCCTGGCGCTGCAGGCCGGCCGCAACTACGTCACGCCCGAGGACATCAAGGCGATGCGCCACCCCGTGCTGCGCCACCGCATCGTGCGGACCTTCGACGCGCTCGCCGACAACGTGCCCACCGAGCAGCTGGTCGACGCGGTGTTCGACGCCGTGCCGACCCCCTGACCCCGGGCCCCACCGTGTCCTGGTCCCCCGTCGGCGGCGCCGCGCCCGCGACACCCCCGTACGCCGCGCCGAGCGCCGCCGCGGCGGCTCCGGCGCGCCGGTCGGCGTCGCGCTTCGCGCACCTGCGCTCGCGCCTCGAGCTGCCGCTCGCACGGCGCGCGACGGGGCTGCTCGACGGGCGCCACCGCTCGATCCTGCAAGGCCACGGCCAGGACTTCGACGACCTGTCGCTCTACAGCCCAGGCGACGACGTCGGCGACATCGACTGGAAGTCCAGCGCCCGGGCCGGCATCCCCGTCATCCGGCGCTTCGTGCGTCAGAGCAACCTGAGCCTCGTGCTGGCGGTGGACACCGGCCGCACCATGGCGGCGGCCGCCGCCGGCGGCGAGACCAAGGGCGCGGTCGCGCTCGACGCCGCGACGCTGGTCGCCTACCTCGCACGCGACCGCGGTGACCGCGTCGCGCTCGTGGCCGGCGACGAGGAGCGTCTGGTCCAGCTCCCCCCGCGCGCGGGCACGGGCCACCTGGAGCTCCTGCTGCGCCACGTCGAGCGCGCGTACGAGGTCAAGGCGCCGCCGTCCGACGTCGGCCGGCTGCTCGCCCGCGTCGGCGCGCTCACCCGCCGCTCCCTGGTCGTGCTGGTCACCGACGAGGCCAACCCGACCGTCGCCCACCACGACGCCCTGAAGACCGTGTGCCTGCACCACGAGGTCCTCGTCATCGCGGTGGCCGACGCCGACCCGTTCGAGGCCGTCCCGGGCACGACGCGCGACGTCGGCGACGGCTGGGCGGTCCCCGCGTGGCTGCGGGGCCGCGACGACGTCCGCCGCGCCGCGGCCGCCGCCCGCGCGCGGCGCTCCGCCGAGCGCGCCACCATGCTGCGCCGCCTGCAGGTGCACGACGTCGTCGTGCGCCACACCGACGACGTCGTGCCCGCGCTGATCTCGCTGCTGGACCGGAGCCACCGTGCCCGTCGATGAGCTCAACGACCCCGTCCTGTACTCGTGGTGGGTCCCCGTGCTGGGCGTGCTGCTCATGGCGCTCGCGGTCGCGTACGTCGTGTGGGCCGTGCGGCACACGCGCCGCCGCCCCGAGCACGACGCGCCGCCGCCCCCGCCGATACGACGGCTCGGGCCGTACGACGACCCCTTCGCGACAGTGCGGCCCGTCTACCTGGCCAAGGTGGACGCGCTCGAGCAGCGCTTCGCCGCGGGCGAGCTCGACACGCGCGCGCTCCACCTCGAGCTCAGCGCGGTCGTGCGCGAGTTCGGCACCGTGCGGCGCGGCGTGGACACGCGTGTGCTGACGCTCAGCGACCTGCGCCGGGTCGACGGCACCCGGACCCTCGCCAACCTCATCGAGACGTACTACCGCCCCGCGTTCGCCCGGTACGGCGCCCTCGGCGCGTCCAGCGAACGGGCGATCCAGGGCGCGCGGGAGGTGATCCGGCGATGGTGACCTCGACCGTCTGGGACCTCGTGTGGCCGTGGCTCCTCGCCGTGGTGCTGCTCGCCGTCGCCGGCGCCGCGTTCTGGGGCTGGCGCACGCGTCCGGCCCGCACGGACGCCTCGCGGTGGGTGGCCCACACCGAGGAGCTCGAGGAGCTGCCCGAGGTGCGCCGCGCGGTGCGCCAGTACTCGATCGTGCGCGGGGCCGCCGTCGGCGCCCTCGCCCTCGCGCTCGTGAGCACCGCGGTCCTGGCCGCCCGGCCCGTCGACCGCGAGACGCGCACCGACACGTTCGGCACGCGCGACATCGTGCTGTGCCTGGACGTGTCGGGGTCGATGGTCCCCTTCGACTCGGAGATCGTGGCGACCTTCGCTGACCTCGTGGAGGGCTTCGACGGCGAGCGCATCGGGCTGTCGGTCTTCAACTCCACGTCGCGCACGGTCTTCCCGCTCACGGACGACTACGCGCTGGTCCTCGACGAGCTGGCGATCGCCGAGGAGGCGCTGCGGTTCGACATCGAGAACTTCGACCCGCTCGACCCGCTGACCTGGGACGGCATCGAGCCGCTGCTCGACTTCGTCGCGGGCACCGAGGGCGTCCCGGCGCAGGCCTCGCTCATCGGTGACGGCCTGGCGAGCTGCGCGCTGCTGTTCGACGAGCAGGACACCGAGCGGTCGCGCTCGATCATCCTGGCCACCGACAACGACCCCTACGGCGAGCCGGTGTACACCCTGCCGCAGGCCGTCGACCTCGTGAGCGACCGCGACGTCGACCTCTACGGGCTCTACGGCGGCGACGAGATGCTGCGCGGCTCGCCGCAGAACGAGGAGTTCACGAACGCGATCGAGGAGGCCGGGGGCATGTCCTGGTTCGCGGAGGACACCGCGGCGGTCGAGGCGGTCATCGAGGACGTCACCGAGCAGCAGGCCGTCGCGCTCGACGCCGAGGCCGAGCGCCTGGTGACGGACCGGCCGATGCCGTGGTTCGCGATCCTCGTCGTCGGGCTGCTGCTCCTGCTCGGCCTGCGCTGGCGGGTGGGCGAATGACGCTGCGACCCCTGATCCCGCTCTGGCTGCTGCTGCTCGTGCTGCTGCCGGTCCTCGCGTTCGCCGTCCGGCAGGCCGTCGCCGGACCGGCCGCGACGCGCGGCCGGTGGTGGCTGCGCGCGGGCACCGTCGTGGCCGTCACCGCCCTCGGGCTCGGGCCGTCCGTGCCCGCCGTCACCGACCAGCAGGTCGGCGTCGCGGTCGACGTGTTCTTCGTCGTGGACCGCACGGGCTCGATGGCCGCCGAGGACTGGTCCGCGGACGGCCTGCCGCGGCTCGACGGCGTCCGGCACGACCTGCCGGCGATCGTCGGCGCGATGCCCGGCGCCCGCTACTCGATCATCGCGTGGGACAGCCAGGCCAGCCGGCAGCTGCCGCTGACCACCGACGCGCGCGCCGTGCGGTCGTGGACGCAGACGGTGCGCCAGGAGGCCACCGACTTCTCGACCGGCTCGCTGGTCGACCGCCCCCTCGAGCCCCTGTCGCGCGCGCTGACCGGCGCCCAGGAGCGCAACCCCGGCCACGTGCGCCTCGTGTTCTTCCTGTCCGACGGCGAGCAGACGACCGACGGCGTGCCGGAGTCCTACGAGGCGCTCGCGCCGCTGATCGACGGCGGCGCGGTGCTCGGCTACGGCACGGCCGAGGGCGGGCGCATGCGCTCGTACGACGGGTCCCTCGACCCGGCCCCCGACGCGCCCTACATCGTCGACCCCGACACCGGGTCCGAGGCCGTCTCCGTCATCGACGAGGCCGCGCTGCAGACCGTCGCCGACCAGCTCGGCGTGCCCTACGCGCACCGGGGCGGGCCCGACGATGTCGCGCCGCTGCTCGAGGGCATCGACCCCGAGGAGATCGCGACCGACGGCCGGCGCGACACGCACCTGTGGCGGGCGATGACCTGGCCGCTCGCGCTCGTCGTGGCGGGGCTGCTCGGCGCCGAGGCCTGGCTGACCGCGCGCGGCTGGGTGCCCCTGCGCCGAGGGAGGGCCGACGCATGACCGTCACACCGCTCGAGCGGCAGCGCCGCGTGCGCCGACGCTGGCTGGTCTGGGCGACCCTGCCCCTCTGGCTCGGCGCCTTCGTCTTCGGGACGCACCTCGCGGTGATGAACATCGTCGCCGCGACGGCGCGTGGGCAGTACCACGACGGCAGCATCGGCGGCGCCGCCGTCGGCTGGACGTTCCTCAAGAGCACCGACCCGGTCGAGAAGTGGAAGGCGCCGTTCGGCCTGGGCACCACCCTGACCAAGGGCGAGGACGGCATCCTCGGCCAGTTCTACCTGGTGGACGCGCTCGAGGTGGCACCCGACGACCCGACGACCCAGTGCCTCATCCTCATCAACTACGCGATCGCGCTCGAGATGACGGGCGACGAGGCGCTCGCGTCCGCCAAGGAGCTCGCGGCGTGGGCCGACGAGGCGCAGAGCTATGTGGACGCCGGGCAGGAGTACCCGCCCGGCGTGCCGTGGTCCGACGCGACGCCCGAGGAGCTCCGCGCCGACGCCGCCGAGGAGGCCGAGTGGGCCGAGCGCGACTACGCGGAGGCCGTCCAGGCGCGCGAGGAGTGCGAGCCCGAGGGCCAGTCGTCCGAGCAGCAGCAGCAGAACGAGGAGAGCAGCGAGCGCCTGGAGGAGAAGCAGGAGGAGGCGCAGGGCGAGCAGGAGCAGCAGGAGCAGGAGCAGGAGCAGGACCAGAGCGAGGAGGAGCGGCGCCAGGAAGAGCTCGAGCAGCGCAACCGCGAGGCGCAGCAGCAGGCCGAGCGCGAGCGCCAGGAGCAGGAGGGCGAGGGCGGCGCCGGCACCAAGAACTGGTGACGGACGGGCCCCCGGAACCTCCGGGCGCCACGCGCGTCGATCCGTTCGGGACGGCGCGCCGTGAGACCCACGTCACCGGATAGGTTGGCACGCACGCGGACCGCCCTCCGGCGGACCGCAGGAAGGGACGAGCGATGAGCACCCAGGACCCGAATGCGGCGCAGGCCGCGCGGCTGGCCCCGCCCGCCACGGTCGAGCAGCCGCTCGTCCTCTCGGCGCCCGAGCCGATCAGGCCCGTCGCGGCGACGGCGGCCCCCGCCATGGCGCCCGCCGTCGACGCGGCGGCGATCCCGGGGCTGGACGCGAAGGTCGACACCTACCTCTCGTCGCTGCTCGCGGCCGAGGCCGCCTCGCCCGCGTTCGCCGCCCAGGCCGCCGACGTGCGGACGATGGGCGACCGTGACATCCGCTCGGCCGCCGAGTCCTCCAACCGGCTGCTGCAGACCCCGGTCCGCGCCATCACCGAGGGCGGTCTCGCGTCGGGCTCCAAGGTCGGCAGCACGCTGCTCGAGCTGCGGCGCACGGTCGAGGACCTGGACCCGTCCGAGGCGTCGGCGACGAAGAAGTTCCTGGGCATCTTCCCGTTCGGCGAGAAGCTGACCGACTACTTCCGCAAGTACCAGTCCGCGCAGTCGCACCTCAACGCGATCATGCACTCGCTGCGCGACGGGCAGGACGAGCTCCGCAAGGACAACGTCTCGCTGAACATGGAGAAGACGGCGCTGTGGGAGGCCATGGCGCGGCTCAACCAGTACGTCTACGTCTCCGAGCGGCTCGACGCACGCCTGTCGGCGACCATCGCCGACCTCGAGGCCACCGACCCCGACAAGGCCCGCGCCCTGCGCGACGACGTGCTCTTCTACGTCCGCCAGAAGCACCAGGACCTGCTGACCCAGCTGGCGGTCTCGATCCAGAACTACCTCGCGATCGACATCCTCATCCGCAACAACATCGAGCTCATCAAGGGCGTGGACCGCGCGTCGACCACGACGCTCTCGGCGCTGCGCACGGCCGTCATCGTCTCCCAGGCGCTGACGAACCAGAAGCTCGTCCTGGACCAGATCACCGCCCTGAACACGACGACATCGAACCTCATCGAGCGCACGTCGCAGATGCTCAAGGACAACTCGGCCGCGATCCAGGAGCAGGCGGCCTCGGCGACGATCGGCCTGCCGCAGCTCCAGACCGCGTTCGCGAACATCTACGCCACGATGGACGCGATCGACACCTTCAAGGTCGAGGCGCTCGACTCGATGGCGACGACGATCGGCACGCTCCAGACCGAGGTCACCAAGTCGCAGTCGTACCTCGACCGCGTCCGGCAGCACGACGAGCGGACCGCCGCCGGCAGCCTCGACCTCGACGGCACGGGCGGCGGCCGGTGACGGTGGGGGCGCGCCCGCAGGCGGCCACGAGGTCCGGGACGGGTGCGCATGGGCGCGTTCGGTGACCTGCTGGCGCGCCTGACCGGACGCAGCGCGCAGCCGTCCCCGCCCCCGGGGCCCACGGTGCCCGCGGTGCCGACCGCCGCGGACCTGCTGGCGGCGCTCGACCGGGTGGAGGCGCTCGTGGCCGACGGCGCGGTGCCCGGCCCGGTCGCGTCGCGCGTCGGCCGGGTGGTGCGCGTGGTCCGCGACGCCGTCCCGCGCCTCGAGCGCCTCGGCGCGGGCAGCGAGACGGCGTACGTCGTCATGGCCACCGCGACCGACTACCTGCCCGAGGCCGTGACGAGCTACCTGCGCCTGCCCCGCGAGTGGGCGAACTCGCGCCCCGTCGACAACGGGCGGACGTCGCTCATGGTGCTCATCGACCAGCTCGACCTGCTCGGCCGCACGATGGACCAGGTGCTCGACGCGGTGAACCGCTCGGACGCGGCGGCCCTGGTCGCGCACGGCCGCTTCCTCACCGAGAAGTTCGGCCACGCCTCCTCGGGCGGCGCGCTCGACGTCGGCACGGGCGGCGGCACGCCGGGTCCCGACGGCGCGGACGACGGCCGCCTGCGACCGCCCGGGAGCGTCGCGTGACCGGCCTCGCCGCGGCGCTCGACGCCCTGGCCGACGTCGGCCGAGGTGCCGGCCTGCCCGACGACGCCGTGCGCGCCGAGGGCGCGGCGCTCGCCGCGACGCTGGCCGAGTCCGCGCCCGGGGCGCCGGCGGACTGGGCGACGGCGGTCGACCCGTCGCCGCTGCCCGCGAGCCAGGCGTTCTTCGACGCGGCCGCCCGGGGTCGGCGGTGGCGCACGGCGCCCACGGACCTGCTCGCGCGGCTCGCGACCGAGGGCTCGGACCGCACGGACGCCTACGCCGACGCGCTGCTCGGCGTCGCGACGGCGGCGTGCACGCTCGGCACCCCGACCGAGCGCGTGGTGGCCAACGCGACGCGCGCGTGCGCGGCCCAGATCGCCGCCGTGCCCGGCCGCAGCCTCGCGGACCTGACCCGGGTGGGGGCGGCCGGGCCGACGGCGCCCGGCACCGCGGACCGGGGGGCGCCCGGCGCCGTCCGGACCGCCCCTGCCGGCACCGCCGAGCCCGAGCCGGAGCCCGAGCCGGAGCGCCGCTCGGTCGAGGAGCTCCTGGCCGAGCTCGACGCGCTCGTCGGCCTCACCGACGTCAAGCGCGAGGTGCACCAGCAGGCCGCCGTCCTGCGGATGGAGAAGCTGCGCGCGGCGCACGGCCTGCGCACCCCCGCGATCTCGCGGCACCTCGTCTTCACCGGCAACCCCGGCACGGGCAAGACGACCGTCGCGCGGCTCGTCTGCGGCATCTACGCCGCCCTCGGGCTGCTGGCCAAGGGGCACCTCGTCGAGGTCGACCGCTCCGAGCTCGTCGGCCAGTACCTCGGGGAGACCGCGGTCAAGACCTCGGCGGTCGTCGCGAGCGCCATCGACGGGGTGCTGTTCATCGACGAGGCCTACGCGCTCGCCGGCGACCAGTACGGCCGCGAGGCGGTCGACACCCTGGTCAAGGAGATGGAGGACCACCGCGAGGACCTCGTCGTGATCGTGGCGGGCTACCCCGGTCCCATGGCGCGCTTCGTGGACAGCAACCCCGGCCTCGAGAGCCGGTTCCGCACGACGGTGCAGTTCGCGGACTACTCCGACGAGGAGCTCGAGGCGATCTTCGTGCGGCTCGCCGAGGCCGCGGACTTCACGCCGACGCCGGAGTGCCTCGTGCGGTTCCGGGAGATCCTCGCGGCGACCCCGCGCGGCGAGGGCTTCGGCAACGGCCGCTTCGCGCGGAACGTGCTCGAGGGCGCCATCGGCCGCCACGCCTGGCGCCTGCGCGACGTCGCCGAGCCGACGGCGGACGACCTGCGCCTGCTGCTGCCGCGCGACCTCGAGGAGCGCCCGGACGAGCCCCTCGCCGTCGGGACCGACGCGGGGACCGACACCGCGACCGGCACGGGCCCCGACGCCGACGCCGCACCGACCGCCGAGCCGACGATCGCACCCACCGAGCCGACCGCCCAAGGAGGCGCCGCGTGACCGCTACGGCCCCACCCGGACGGCCCGCCCCGCCCGCGGCCTGGCCGGGACCGCCCGGGCAGCGCCCCGGCGCCCCGACGGGCGCCCGCGCGACCGGCGCCGCGCTGAGCACCACGGGCGGCACCGGCACGGCCGTCGCCACCGTGCCGGGCACCTCGGTCCCCCTGCCCACCGGCCGCCCGACGCCCCGCCGGATGCGGCTCGTCGCCCTCGGGCTGGTCGCCGTGGGAGTGCTCGTCGGGCTCGTCGGCGCCTGGTCGTTCAGCAACGCGGACGCGGCGCTCGAGCGCGCCGACGCCAACGCGGCCCAGCTGGTCCGCCTCCAGGAGCTGCAGACCCGGCTCGTCAGCGCCGACGCGAGCGCGACCAACGCCTTCCTCGTGGGCGGGCTCGAGCCGCCGGACCGGCGCGCGGTCTACGACGACGCGATGACGACCGCCGCCGAGCTGGTGGCGCAGGCCGCGCGCGCGCAGCCGGCCGACGGCACCGCCCTCGCGGCCCTGAACGTGGCGATGCTCGACTACGCCGCCGACGTCGAGCAGGCCCGGGCCGCGAACCGCCAGGGCCTGCCGGTGGGGGCGCAGTACCTGCGCAACGCCAGCGCCACGCTGCGCGCTGACGCGCTGCCGGTCCTCGCCGCGCTGATCGAGGCCAACGAGGACCGCGTGAGCTCGGAGTTCGGTGCCGCCCGGGCGGCCTGGATCCCGGTGGTCCTGGTCTCGCTGCTGGCCCTCGGCGCCGTCGTCGCCGCCTCGGTGTGGCTCGCGCGCCGCACGCACCGCTACCTCAACCTGCGGCTCGTCGGGGCGGGCGTGGTGCTGCTCGTGCTGCTCGTCGGGTCCACCGTGACCCTGGGCTCGGTGTCCACGGCCGTCGACCGCACGCGCGTCGGGGACTTCGCGGCCGCCAGCGCCCTGTCCCGCGCGCGCCTCGCGGCCTACGACGCCAAGGCGAACGAGAGCCTCACGCTCATCTCGCGCGGGTCCGGCGCCGCGTTCGACGAGGCGTGGGAGGCGTCGAGCGCCATCACGCTCGACACCCTGCGCGACGCGCACGTCGCCGGCGCGGAGGACCTCCGGTCCGCGTGGGACACCTACGCCACCAGCCACTACCTGGTGCGCGACGCCGACGCCGCGGGTGAGTGGGACCTCGCCGTCGAGGACGCGACGAGCGACGCCGAGGACTCCGTCAACGCGACCTTCGCCGCGTTCGACGCCCGGACGGCCGACGCGCTCGCGGAGGCCTCGCAGGGGACGTCGGACACCCTGGCGGAGGCGCGCAGCGGGCTCGGCCTCGCCGTGTGGCTCGCCGCCCTCGCCGGGCTCGCGGTGGCCGGGCTGTCCTGGACCGGCTTCGCCCGACGGATCGAGGAGTACCGGTGAGCGCGACCACCCGAGGAACCCGCGGCGTCACGATCCGCCGCGCCGTCGCCGCGCTCGCGGTGGCGGCCGCGACCGTGCTGACGGGCTGCACGTCCGGGGCGTACCCGGAGACGGCGGTGCCGACCCCCGAGCCGACGGCGCCGGCCGACCCCCCGGCCGCCGCCGAGCCCGCGCAGTGCGCCGACCCGCTCATGTCCTACGCCCCGCAGGGGCCCCCGCCCCCGCCCGGCCAGGTGCCCGACGGGTCGACGATGGCGGAGATCCGTGACTCCGGCCGCCTGGTCGTCGGGGTCTCGGCCGACTCGCTCCTGCTGGGTGCGCGCGACCCGATCTCGGGCCAGATCCAGGGCTTCGACATCGACATGGCCCGGCTGGTCGCCGAGGCGGTCACGGGCAGTGCCGACCGCCTCGAGCTGCGGGTCATCACGGCCGCCCAGCGCCTGCCGCTGCTCCAGGACGGCACCGTGCACCTCGTGGCGCGCAACCTGAGCATCACGTGCGACAGGTGGGAGGAGATCGCGTTCTCCGCCGAGTACTACCGCTCGGGCCAGAAGCTCCTCGTGCCGCTCGAGTCGACCGCGATGTCGCTGGACGACCTGGCCGGCCAGCGCGTGTGCGCTCCCGCGGGCTCGACGAGCCTCGCCAAGCTCGAGGAGTTCGAGCAGGTCGAGGCCGTGCCGGCGGCCACCCACACCGACTGCCTGGTGCGCTTCCAGCAGGGCGAGGTCGACGCCATCACGGGTGACGACACCGTCCTGGCCGGACTCGTCGCGCAGGACCCCTACGCCAAGGTCGTCGGCGAGGCGTTCACCGCCGAGCACTACGGCCTGGGCATGAACGCGGACGACGTCGACCTCGTGCGCTTCGTCAACGCCGTGCTGGACCAGGCGAAGGCCGACGGCACCTGGACGGCGTCGTACGACCGGTGGCTCGCCGACGCCCTCGGCGCCGCCCCCGCGCCCCCGGCGTCGGTGTACGGACGATGACGCGTGCGAGCCGGTGACACCGTGAGCGCGCCGCCCGTCGCGCCCGACGCGCCCGCCGCGTGGGGTCGCCCGGTCGCGCCCACCGCCATGGCGGGCTACCTCGAGCGGCTCGCGGCGTGGCGCGACGCGCGCCGGTCCGAGCTCGACGCGCTGGACCGGGCGGCGCTCGCCTCCACCGACGACCTCACGGGTGACGTCACGCTCGCGATGGCCCTGTGGCAGTCCGTGGCCACGCGCCACGACGAGCTCGTGCGCGTGTGGGACGGCGGGCGCGTCGGCAGGGTCGAGCTCGCCCGCCTCAGCGCGATGATCTGGGGCCGGTCCGACGCCGCCGTGGTCGCCACGGGCGGCGCCGCGCCCGCGACCACGGGGGTGTCCCTGCCCGAGGCGTGCCGCCTGTCCGACGCCGTGACCGCCCAGCTGCGCCGCCGGCTCGCGCTCGAGACCGTGTCCGCCGACCTCGCCGGGCACCTCGCGGCGCTCCGCGCGAGCGTCGAGCGGATCCGGGACCTCGTCGCGGCCGCACCCGCGGGCCGCGCCCGCACCGAGGCGACCGCCGTGCTCGGGCGGCTCTCGGAGCGGGTCGACGACGTCACGGCGCGCGCCCGGCGGGGCGCCGACGTCGGCGGCCTGGTCGGACCGCTCGAGACCGACGTCGCGCACGCCGAGCGGGATCTCATCGTGGGCGCCGCCACGCGGCGGGACGACGAGCGCGACCTCGAGCGCGCGCGCGCCTGGCGCACCGAGCTCGACGCCCGCGACGACGAGGTGGCCGCGCTCGCCGACCGCTGCGTCGCGCAGGTCGCCCCGGCGCCGGTCCTCGGCATCCCGCGCGTCGACGCGCTCGGCCCCGTGCCGAGCGACGCGGGCGAGGTCGACGCCTACCTCGTGCGCCTCGACGCCGTCGAGCGCGCCCTGGCGCGGGCGCAGGAGGCGTACGCCGCCCCGCTCGCCGAGCTCACGGACCTGCGGGGGCTGCTCGACGCGTCGCGCGCGCAGGCCGCCGCGCGCGGGCGCGACCGCTACCCCGAGGTGGCGGCGCTCGCCGGGCACGCCGCCGCGGTGCTGGCCGCCGCGCCCGTCGACCTGCCGCGCGCACGCGCGGTCGTCGGCGCCTACCGCAACCTCATCGACGCGCCGCCGCCGGCGCTGGCCCCCGACGCCACCCCTGGACGGAGCTCATGACCTGCACCCAGCCCGGTTGCACCGGCACGATCGTCGACGGCTACTGCGACGTCTGCGGCTCCCCGCCCGACGCCGCACCCGCCGCGGCCGCCGGGTCCGGCACCACGCCCGCCCGCGCGGCGGCCGGCGCCGCCCCGGACGCCGGACCCGCGGGGGCCGACGGCGCGACGTCGACCCGCACGTCCAGCCGCCTCGCCTCGACCGCCATGGGCTCCGCGCGCACGGGACGGACCACCGGCGTCACCCGGCGCGTCGGCGGCTCGTCCAAGCGCCTGCGCGCCGCGCGCCTCGGCGCCGGCCTGACGACCATCGCGCCCGCACCGCCGATCGACGCCGCGACGGCGATCATGGCGAACCCCGAGGTGGCCGAGCACAAGCGGTTCTGCCCCTCGTGCGGCGCCGAGGTCGGCCGCTCCGTCGACGGGCGGCCCGGGCGCACGGAGGGCTTCTGCCCGCAGTGCCGCTCGCCCTACTCGTTCACGCCCAAGCTGAAGCCCGGCGACCTCGTCGGCGGGCAGTACGAGGTCGCCGGCGCGCTGGCCCACGGCGGGCTGGGCTGGATCTACCTCGCGCGCGACAAGAACGTCTCCGACCGGTGGGTGGTCCTCAAGGGCCTGCTCAACACCGGTGACGCCGACGCGCTCGCCGCCGCGATCGCCGAGAGCCAGTTCCTGGCCCAGGTGGAGCACCCGCGCATCGTCGAGATCTACAACTTCGTCACGCACGAGGGCGCCGGCTACACCGTCATGGAGTACGTCGGCGGGCACTCCCTCAAGGGCCTGCTCAAGGAGCGCATGGAGGCGGCGGGCGGACGGTACGACCCGTTCCCCCTCGACCAGGCGATCGCGTACGTGCTCGAGATCCTGCCCGCGTTCGAGTACCTGCACGACCTCGGCCTCGTGTACTGCGACTTCAAGCCGGACAACCTCATCCAGATCGGCGACGACGTCAAGCTCATCGACCTCGGCGGCGTGCGCCGGATCGACGACCAGGACTCGGCGATCTACGGCACGGTCGGGTACCAGGCGCCCGAGGTCGCCGAGATCGGCACGTCGGTCGCCTCCGACATCTACACGCTCGGCCGCACGCTGCTGGTGCTCGCGATGGAGTTCCGCGGGTACCAGTCGACGTACGTGGCGAGCCTGCCGCCCGTGGACCAGACGCCGCTGTTCCAGCGGTACGACTCCTTCTACCGGCTCGTGGCCAAGGCGTGCGCGCCCGACCCGGCGGACCGGTTCGCCACCGTGGCCGAGCTCCGCGTCCAGCTCCACGGCGTCCTGCGCGAGGTCGTCGCGATCGACCGCGCCGCGGGCGACACCGACGCCGCCGCGACCGACGCGGCTCCCTCCCTGCTGTTCCACGGGCCGGACTCGGCGACCGCCGTCGCGGGCTGGCAGGACCTGCCGGCGCTGCGCGTGGACACCGGCGACCCCCAGACGGGCTGGCTGGCGACGGTCGACGTCCGGGACCCGCAGGCGCGCCTGGTCCAGCTCGAGCGCGCTCCCGAGCGGTCCGCCGAGGTGCTGCTCGCCATCGCGCGTGCCGCGCTCGACGCCGGCCGCCGCGACCTCGTCTCCAAGGCGGTCGACGAGCTGCTCGCGGCGGACCCGTGGGAGTGGCGGGCGGTGTGGTTCCAGGGGCTCGCGGCGCTCGCCGCGGGCGACGGCCACGGGGCGCAGGCGTCCTTCAACGCCGTCTACGGGCAGGTGCCGGGCGAGCTCGCGCCCAAGCTCGCGCTCGCGCTGGCCTGCGAGGCGAGCGGCGAGCCCGAGATCGCCGAGTCCCTCTACGCGACGTGCGCGCGGACCGACGCCGCCTACGTCCCGCCGTCGGCCTTCGCGATGGCGCGCATCCGGGCCGCGCGCGGCACGGTCCGCGAGGCCGTCGCCGCCCTCGACCTGGTCCCCGCGACGTCGCGCGCGTACACCGAGGCGCGGCGCCAGCGCGCCGCCCTGCTCGTCGCGTCCGACGGCGGGCTGCCGGCGCTCGCGGAGGCGATGACGTCGCTGCACGACGTCGGCATCGACCCCGCCGAGCGCACGCGGCTCACGGCCGGCGCCCTGGAGGCGGCGCTCGCGCACGTCCGCGAGCACGGTCCGCAGAAGGCGGTGACCATCGGGACGTGGCCCGCCGAGGAGAAGTCGCTGCGCGACGGGCTCGAGCGCACCTACCGCGAGCTCGCGGCGGCGGCGGCCACGCCGGCCGAGCGCATCGCGCTGGTCGACGCCGCCAACGGCGTGCGGCGCTGGACGCTGCGGTGAGCGCGCCGACGACGGACGGTCCCGTGGTCTGCGCCGGCTGCGGCACGGTCGCGCCCCTCGGGGCCCGCTTCTGCGAGGAGTGCGGGGCCGACCTGCCCCTGGTGGCCGCCCCGCCGCCGCAGCCGGACGTCCGGCGGGAGTCGGCGCCCACGGTGCCGACAGTCGCGCTCCGCTCCTCCGCCCGCGGCGGGCGCCGGGCGGCGGCGGTCGCACCGCCGGTGACGCGCGCGTGCGCCGAGTGCGGAGGCGACGTCGACGCCGACGGCTACTGCACCCAGTGCGGGACCAAGGCGCCGCTGCCGCGCGACCACATGATCGAGCAGCCCCAGCCGTGGGTCGCGTCGGTGAGCGACAGGGGCCGCCGCCACCACCGCAACGAGGACGCCGCGGCGGTCGACGCCGCGCCCGTGCCCGGGACGTGGGCCGCCCTCGTCGTGTGCGACGGCGTCTCGAGCTCCGAGGCCTCGGACGTGGCCTCGCTCGCGGCGGCGCGCGCGGCGTGCGACGTGCTCGTGCGCGAGCGCGGCGCCGGTCTGGCGCAGGGCTCAGCGCTCGCCGCGCTCGCCGCCAAGCGGCTGGCCGCGGCCGGCGCGGCCGCCGCCAAGGCGGTCGAGGAGGTGACGCACGACGAGCACGGCGACAGCCCGCCGTCGTGCACCTTCGTGGCCGCCGTGCTGGACGGCGAGCGGCTCACGGTCGGCAACGTCGGCGACAGCCGGGCGTACTGGCTGCCCGACGCGGGCGAGCCGGCCGTGCTCACCACCGACGACTCGTGGGCCGCCGAGCAGATCGCCGACGGCGTCCCGCAGGCGGACGCCGAGGCGGGCCCGCAGGCCCACGCCATCACGCGCTGGCTCGGCGTCGACGCGCACGACCAGGTCCCCCGCGTCACCCACCTGACGCTCGACGGCCCGGGCTGGCTGCTGCTGTGCTCGGACGGCCTGTGGAACTACTGCTCGGAGCCGACGGCGGCGGCGGGCGTGGTCGCTCGGGCCGCGGCGGGAGCGGGCGGCGAACCGCTCGCGACCGCGCAGGCCCTGGTGCGGTGGGCGAACGCGCAGGGCGGCAAGGACAACATCACCGTCGCGCTGGCGAGGCTCGACACCCCTACGGTTGCGACAGCACGGACCCACGAAGGAGACCCGGCATGACGAGCTTCACCGCGGCGGTGTACCAGAACGAGTTCCTGGCGGACGGCAGCACGGACGTGCACGCGATCGTCACGGTCGAGTGCAGCGGGGCCGGCCAGGCCGGGCAGAGCGGCGGCGGGGGCGCGGCCGAGCTGGTCCTCATCGACACCTCCGGCTCGATGGGCCACGAGGGCGTGCGGGCCGCGCAGGAGGCCGCGAACGCCGCGCTCGACCAGGTGGTCGAGGGCACGTGGTTCGCGGTCATCGCGGGCAGCCACGTCGCGCGCCTCGTGTACCCGACGGACGTGCGCGAGGGCGCGATGACGCGCATGGACCGGCGCACGCGCGAGGAGGCGCGGCGCGCCATCGCGACGCTCGCGCCCGACGGCGGCACGGCCATGGGGACGTGGCTCGAGCTGGCGGCGCGCGTGGCGACGTCGGTGCCGGGCGTGACGCAGCGCCACGCGATCCTGCTCACCGACGGCAAGAACCAGCACGAGTCGCCGCAGGAGCTGGACGCGCGCCTGCGCTCCGCGATCGGCGTCTTCCAGTGCGACTGCCGCGGGGTCGGCGCGGCGTGGGAGGTCGGCGAGGTGCGCCGCATCGCGCAGGCGCTCATGGGCACGGTCGACCTCATCCCGCGGCCGGACCAGATGGCCGCGGAGTTCGCGTCGCTCATGCGGGCGGCGATGAGCCGGGGCGTCGCTGCGGCGGACCTGCGGGTGTGGGCGCCGCAGGGCGCGCAGGTGCTCTTCGTCCGGCAGGTCTCGCCGTCGGTGGAGGACCTGACGCCGCGCCGGCGCGAGGTCAACCCGCTCACGGGCGCGTACCCGACCGGCAGCTGGGGCGACGAGTCGCGCGACTTCCACGTCGCGGTCCGGCTGCCCGCGTCGCGCGCCGTCGGCCAGGAGCAGCTCGCGGCGCGCGTGCAGCTCGTCGTCGGCGACGAGGTCACCGCCCAGGGCCTGGTCAAGGCGCAGTGGTCGGACAACAGCGAGCTGACGGCGCAGATCAACCCCGAGGTCGCGCACTACACGGGCCAGGCCGAGCTCGCCCAGGTCATCCAGGACGGCCTCGCGGCGCGCGCGATGGGCGACGAGCGGACCGCGACGGCGAAGCTCGGGCGCGCCGCACAGCTCGCGGCGCAGACGGGCAACGAGGAGGCGACGTCGAAGCTGCGTCGCGTGGTCGAGATCGACGAGCCGGCGACCGGCAAGGTACGGCTCAAGAAGGACGTCGCCAAGCTCGACGAGATGGCGCTCGACACGGCCTCGACCAAGACGACGCGGGTGCGCAAGTGAGCGCGGTCTGCCCCCAGGGGCACACGAGCGCGTCGACGGACTACTGCGACACCTGCGGCGCGCCGATCGCCGCGGGCGCGGCGGGCGGTGGTGCGGGTGCGGGAGGCGCGGCCCCGGCGCGCCCGGCGGCTCCCGCGCCGTCGGTGCTGTCGGGCGGGGTCGCGTGCCCCAACTGCCAGACGAACAACGTCGACGGCGCCCTGTTCTGCGAGGCGTGCGGGTACGACTTCACGACCGGGGCGCTCCCGCGCGGCAGCGCGCCGGCGGGCAGTCCGGCGGGCGGTTCGGTCGCTGGTCCGGCGGGTGCGCCGGCGGGTGGCGGTGCGCTCGGCGGTGCGGAGGGCGGTGCCGCGGCCGGTGGTCCGGCTGGTGAGCCGGCTCCGGGTGCGGCGTCGACGGGTGCTCCGGCCGGTGGCGGCTCCGCGGGCGCAGGGGCGGCCGGCGCGGCGGCGTCGTCGGGCCCCGGGCCTGTCGCGCCCGCCGTCCCGCTCGAGTGGGTCGCCGAGGTGTGGGTGGACCCGGACTGGTACGCGGAGCAGGACCAGGCCGACCAGCCGTGCCCGTCGCCGGGCCTGCCGACGACGGTGCCGCTGACGGTCCGGTCGCTCCTCGTGGGTCGCGTCTCGCGCAGCCGGAACATCCACCCGGAGATCGACTGCGGCACCGACGCGGCCGTGAGCCGCCGCCAGGCGCAGCTCACCACCGACGGGTCGCGCTGGTTCGTGGAGGACCTCCAGTCCTCCAACGGCACGTACGTCGGCTCGGCGGGCGGCCCGCTCCCGACGCAGGCCCTGGTGCCGGGTCAGCGGCGCGAGCTCGCCGAGGACGACCGCGTCTACGTCGGGGCGTGGACCCGCATCGTCATCCGCAGGGCCACCCCGGAGGAGCGCACCGCCTGACGCCCCGAGCGCGGAGCGTCGTGGCGAGACACACCGGCGTGTCCGGGCACCACGCTCCACACGGGCGCACCCACCACGCCACCACCGCACCACCCCATCAGCGCGGAGCGTCGTGGCGAGACACACCGGCGTGTCCGGGCACCACGCTCCACACGGGCGCACCCCACCACCGCACCACCGCACCAGCCCATCAGTGCGGAGCGTCGTGGCGAGACACACCGGCGTGTCCGGGCACCACGCTCCGCGCTGCGGTGCCGGTGCCGGTGTTGGTGCCGGTGTTGGTGATGGGTGGGCGTCAGGGGGGCCCGGGGTCGCCCGGATCCGCCGGGCGGGCCAGCCACGCGAGCGCGCCGTGGGCCGCCGCGACGCCCGTGCTGAACGACGCCTGGAGCAGGTAGCCGCCGGTCGGGGCCTCCCAGTCGAGCATCTCGCCGGCGACGAACGTGCCCGGCAGCCGCCGCAGCATCAGCGACTCGTCGACCTCCGACCACGCGACCCCACCGGCCGACGAGATGGCACGGTCGATGGGCATCGTCCCCGTGACCGCGACGGGCACGGCCTTGACCAGCGCTGCCACGGCCGCCGGGTCACTGGGCAGGGCGCCGCCCACGGACTCGCGGAGCAGGGCCGCCGCCACCGGGTCCAGCCCGAGCGCGCGCCGCAGCGCCGTGGCCGTGGAGTCCTTGGGCCGACGCCGACCCCAGCGCTCCGCCAGCTGGGTGGCGCTGCGGTCGGGGCGGAGGTCGACCTCGAGCACGCAGCGCCCGTCGGCGTCGAGCGCGTCGCGCACGGCGGCGCCGATCGCGTACACCGGGCCACCCTCGATCCCGCTGCGGGTCAGCATCGCGTCACCGCGCGCCGTCGCGCCGGACCGCCCCCGCACCGACACCTGCACGTTCTTCACCGGCGACCCGGCGCACCGGTCGGCGAAGCCGGGCGACCAGACCACGCACAGCCCGACGTTGGCCGCGCGCAGCGGCGTCACCGCGACGCCCCGCTCGGCGAAGGGGCCGACCCAGCCGCCGTCCGCACCGAGTCGCGGCCAGGACGCCCCGCCCAGGGCGAAGAGCGTGACGTCGGCGGCGGCCACCTCGGTCACCGTGCCGTCGGGGGCGACGAGCCGGAGCCCGTCCCCGTCGGTCCACCCGGTCCAGCGCCGGCGCCGCTCGATGCGCACCCCGAGGTCGGCCAGCCGCGCCAGCCAGGCCCGGACCAGCGGCGTCGCACGAAAGGAGCGCGGGAACACGCGCCCGCTCGACCCGACGAAGGTCTCCTCGCCGAGCCCGGCGCACCACGCGCGCAGGTCCTGGGGACCGAACGCCTCGAGCATCGGGCGCAGGCGGTCCGCGGCCGCGCCGTAGCGGGCCACGAACCGCTCGGCGGGCTCGGTGTGGGTGAGGTTGAGCCCGCCGTGACCGGCCAGCATGAACTTGCGCGCCACCGACGGCATCGCGTCGTACACCGTGACGGCCACCCCCGCCTCCGCGAGGCGCTCGGCGGCGATCAGCCCGGCCGGCCCCCCGCCGACGACGGTCGCGGTCCTGCCCCGGACGACGTCGGCCGCGGTCACCGGGGTGTCCGCACGGGTGCGACGCGGGAGGGCATCCCGCGACGGTAGTCGAGGCCGGCGCCGCCGTGCCCCGCCGCCCGGCCCGACGGCGAGCTCGGCGAGCCCCCGGAGGTCCGCGGCGGCGGTGTGGGAGCCTACGGGGCGTGCGACACGGATCGAGGGTGCCCCTGCCGGGCCGGACGCGAGCCCGACGACGTCGTCGGGGCCCGGTGCTCGCGCCGCTCGCGGTGACGCTGCTCGCCCTCGCGGCGGGCTGCGCGGCGTCCGACCCACCGTCCGGTCCACCGCCGGAGCACGAGATCCCCTCGCTCGGGCCCGACCAGGTCTGGGTCGTCGCGATCTCCGACCCCCGCGGCGACCTGGGCGACTGCGCGCAGGACGCGGCCGTCGCACAGGCCCTCATGACGACGGACGAGCCGGCCTCGCACATCTCGATGGTGCTCGTCGCCGAGGCGACACAGGCCGACGTCGAGCGCGTCCTGACGTGCGTCGACGACGCACTGACGAGCGGCGACGTGACCGTCACCACCACGCCGGGCTGACCGCTTCGCGGCGGGACCGCCTAGACTGGCAGCGCTAAGTGGGCAGTTCCGTGTGTGGGGTCGGGCGCACGGGTACTCGACGTACCCGGAGACACCCCACATGACGCAGGACCTTCAGACCTCACCCCCGCGCGCCACGCGCGCCGCCTCGGACCGCCCCTCGCTCGTCCGGGCGGGTGGCCTCCCCTTCCTCACGACGGCGCTCCTCGGACGCCTCCCGTCGTCGACGATCCAGCTCGGGCTGCTGATGTTCGTGGCCGCGTCCGGCCTCGGGGTCGGCCTCGGCGGGCTCACGGTGGCCGCGGTCGGCGTCGGCACCGCGATCGGGGCACCGCTCGTCGGCCGCTCGGTCGACCGCTGGGGACCGTTCCCCGTCGTCGTCGCGGCGACGGCCGTGCAGGTCAGCGCGCTGCTCGGGGTGCTGGCCGCGACCTCGACCCACGCCCCGACGTGGCTGCTCATCGTGAGCGCCGGACTGGTCGGCGCCGCGAACCCCCAGGTCGGCTCGATCGCGCGGTCGCGCTGGTCGCACCTCGCGCGCCGCACCGGGCGCCCGGACCTCGTGCACCGGGCACTCGGCTACGAGGTGGCCGCGGACGAGGTCGGGTTCGTCGTCGGCCCCGTCGCCGCGAGCCTGCTCGTCGCGTTCCTCGGACCGGTGCCGGCGCTGTGGGTGCTGATCGGCTTCGCGCTCCTGGGCCAGGGGGCGTTCGCCGTCCACCTGCGCGGCGACCGCGCCTCCTGGGTCTCGCGCGCGACGACGTCGGCGGGCCTCCTGCCCGGCGCCGGCCAGCGCCTGCGCCTCGCCCCGCTCGTCGCGCCCCTGCTCGCGTGCCTCGCGGTCGGCATGGCGTTCGGGTCGACCCAGACCGGGCTGACCGCCGTCAACGAGCTGCGCGGCACGGAGGCACTGACCGGCGTCATCTACGGCTGCGCGGGCCTCGGCAGCGGGATCGCGAGCCTGGCGGTGACGCGCTTCGCCCGTCGGTTCGGGCTCGGCGCGCGCGTCGTCGTCGGCGGGGCCGCGGTGCTGCTCGGTGCGCTCGGTCTCGGGACGCTGCCGGGCGCCCTCGGCGCCGCCGCCTACGCCACCCTGCTCGGGCTCGGCGCGGGGACGCTCCTGGTCAGCAGCTACTCACGCGGCGAGGCCGTCGCGCCGCCGCGCCTCGTCGCCTCGACCATGACCCTGCTCGCGACAGCGCTCGTGCTCGGGGTCTCGGCCGGTGCGGCACTCAGCGGCGTGCTCGCCGCCACGCCCGCGTACGCGTTCGTGCCGGCGGCCGCGGCCGGCGTCCTCGGGATCGTCACGGGCCTGGCCCTCCGCAACCACCGCGACCGAACCCAGGCCTGAGCCCCGCCGGCCACGACCGACCTCCGCCCGCTGAGCACGTCCGTTCCACGCCACTGCGTCCTGCGCAGCCGACGTGGTGGCGTGGAACGGACGTGCTCGCCCAGGGGTCGGGCGGGCGGGGGGCGTCAGCCCCAGACCAGGCCCTGGCCCGGCTCCTGGAGGACGGCGGCGACGTCGGCAAGGAAGCGCGAGCCGAGCGCGCCGTCGACCAGGCGGTGGTCGAACGACAGCGCGAGCTGCGTCACGTGGCGCTTGCGGATCTTGCCCTTGTGCACCCACGGCTGCTCGCGGATCGCGCCGAACGCGAGGATCGCGGACTCGCCGGGGTTGAGGATGGGCGTGCCGGAGTCGATGCCGAAGACGCCGACGTTGGTGATCGTGATGGTGCCGTCGGCCATGTCGGCGGGCTGCGTCCGGCCGGCGCGCGCGGTCGACGTCAGGTCCGCGAGCGCGACCGCCAGCCCGTGCAGGTCCAGCCGGTGCGCGTCCTTGATGTTGGGCACGATCAGCCCGCGGGGCGTCTGGGCCGCGATCCCCAGGTTGACGTAGTGCTTGTAGACGATCTCCTGCGCCTCGTCGTCCCAGGACGCGTTGATCTCCGGGTGGCGCCGCACCGCGAGCAGCACCGCCTTCATGGCCACGAGCAGCGGCGTCACCCGCACGTCCGCGAACTCGCGGTCGTCGCGCAGGCGGGCGACCAGGCGCATCGTCTTGGTGACGTCGACCGTGTGGAACACCGACACGTGCGGGGCGGTGAACGCGCTCGCGACCATCACCTCGGCCGTGCGCTTGCGCACCGAGCGCACCGGGACGCGCGTGGCCCGTCCGTCCGGGGTCACCGTGCCCGACGCGAGCCACGGCTGGTCGTCCGCCGGGTACGTCACCAGCGGCTGCACCTGGTTGGCCTGCGAGCGCGCGATCACGTCCTCGCGCGTGACGATCCCGCCCGGACCGGTCGGGCGCACCGTCGCGAGGTCCACGTTCAGGTCGCGCGCGAGTTTGCGGACGGGCGGCTTGGCCAGGATCTGGCGCGACTGCTCCGTGCGCTCGGCGGCCGACGGCGGCACGGGCGCCGACGCCGGCTCCGGCGCGGTCCGGCGCGCACGCCGGGTCGCGCTCTGCCCGCTGACGCCGTAGCCGACGAGGACCGCCCCGCTCGCGCCGTCGTCGGCGGCGGGCGGCTCGGGCGCGGCGTCCACCGCGCCGCCGGCGGCCGCGCCACCCTCGGACGCTCCGGGGTCGGGCGCCCCGTGCGGGTCGGTGTCGACGGTGATGATCGCCGTCCCGACCTCGACCGTCGTGCCGGGCTCGGCCAGCAGCGCGGTCACGACGCCGGCCCACGGACACGGCAGCTCGACCAGCGACTTCGCGGTCTCGATCTCCACGATCGGCTGGTTCACGACGACGGTGTCGCCGACGGCGACGTGCCAGGCCACGATCTCGGCCTCGGTCAGGCCCTCGCCGGCGTCGGGAAGGCGGAACTGCTCGTACGTCGGCACGGGGGCCCTCTCCTCGGTCGGGTCAGAACGCCAGCGCGCGGTCGACGGCGTCGAGGACGCGGTCGAGGCTCGGCAGGTACTCGTGCTCGAGCCGCGCGACCGGGTACGGCGCGTGGAACCCGCCCACCCGCAGCACCGGCGCCTCGAGGTGGAAGAAGCACTCCTCGGTGATGCGCGCCGCGACCTCGCCGCCGGTGCCGTACAGGACGGGCGCCTCGTGGACGACGACGCAGCGGCCGGTCCGGCGCACCGAGGCGGCGATCGTCGCGGTGTCCAGCGGGGAGATGGTGCGCAGGTCGACGACCTCGATGCTGGTGCCGTCGGCGGCGGCCGCCTGGGCGGCCCGCAGCGCGGTGGCGACGGTGGGACCGTGCGCGACGAGCGTGAGGTCGGTGCCCGGCCGGGCGATGCGCGCACGGTCCAGGCCGTCGCTCGTCGCCGTGCCGTAGGAGAAGCCGCGGTCGACGTCGCCCTTGTCCCAGTACCGGCCCTTCGGCTCGAAGAAGAGCACGGGGTCCGGCGAGGCGATGGCCTCCTGGATCATGGTGAACGCGTCCGCAGGGCTCGCGGGCGTCACCACGCGCAGGCCGGCGGTGTGCGCGAAGAGCACCTCGGGCGACTCGCTGTGGTGCTCGACCGCGCCGATGCCGCCGCCGTACGGCACGCGGATGACCACGGGCAGGGCGAGCCGGCCCCGCGAGCGGTAGCGCATCTTGGCGAGCTGCGTGGTGATCTGGTCGAACGCCGGGAAGATGAAGCCGTCGAACTGGATCTCGCACACGGGCCGGTACCCGCCCAGCGCGAGGCCGATCGCGGTGCCGACGATGCCGGACTCGGCGAGCGGCGTGTCCACCACCCGGTCCGGGCCGAAGTCCTTCTGCAGGCCGTCGGTGACGCGGAAGACGCCGCCGAGCCGGCCGATGTCCTCGCCCATGAGCAGGACCTTCGGGTCCTCCTCGAGCGCGGCGCGCAGGCCGAGGTTGATCGCCTTGGCGAGCGTGACCCGCTCGACCTCGGGGACGGCGCTCATCGGCGTGCCTCCGCTCCGGGAGCGGCCTCGAACGAGGCCTCGTACTGCTCGAACCAGGCACGCTCGGCGTCGACGACGGCGTGGGGACCCGCGTAGACGTGCTCGAAGAGGGTCGACGTCGGCGGCCGGTCCATCGCGCGGACCGCCGCGCGCAAGTGCTCGCCGAGCGCCTCGCCCTCCGCGTCCAGCGCGGCGACGAACGCGGCGTCGAGCTCGCCGAGCGCCTCGAGGTGCAGCCGCAGGCGGTCGATCGGGTCGCGCCGGCGCCACGCCTCCTCCTCGGCGGCGGAGCGGTAGCGCGTCGGGTCGTCCGACGTCGTGTGCGCGCCCATTCGGTAGGTGTAGGCCTCGATGAAGGTCGGCCCGTTGCCCGAGTGCGCGCGCTCGAGCGCCTCGGCGGTGACGGCGTAGCAGGCCAGGACGTCGTTGCCGTCGACCCGCACGCTCGGCACGCCGAAGCCCTTGCCGCGCTCGACCAGCGGCACGCGCGACTGGTTCTCGGTGGGCTCCGAGATCGCCCACTGGTTGTTCTGGCAGAACAGGACCAGCGGCGCGTTGTTCACGGCCGCGAAGACGAACGCCTCGTTGGTGTCGCCCTGGCTCGTGGCGCCGTCACCGAAGTACGTCACGACGGCGGCGTCGCGCGCGGGGTCGCCCGTGCCGACGGCGCCGTCGCGCTGCAGGGCCATCGCGTACCCGGTGGCGTGCAGCGTGTGCGAGCCGATGACCAGCGTGTAGAGGTGGAAGTTGTGCGCGCGGGTGTCCCAGCCGCCGTGGTCGACGCCGCGGAACTGCCGCAGGATGTCGACCAGGTCGAGGCCGCGCGTGTGGGCGACGCCGTGCTCGCGGTAGGACGGGAACACGTAGTCCTGCGGGGCCAGCGCGCGGCCCGAGCCGACCTGCGCGGCCTCCTGGCCGAGCGCCTGCGGGAAGAGGCCCAGCTCGCCCTGGCGCTGGAGCGCCGTGGACTCGGTGTCGAACCGGCGCACGAGGACCATGTCCCGGTACAGCCCGCGCAGCGCCTCGGCGTCCAGGTGCTCGATGCGGCGGTCGTACTCGGGGTGGGCGACCCGCTCCCCGGTCGGGGTGAGCAGCTGGATCATGTCGGGCTCGTTCACGCAGGGTCCTTCCGGTGACGGCCTGGGCTAACTTACGTCAGCGTAGGCTACGGAACCGTAGGTTTGGCCTGTCGGCCGCCGACAACGTCGGCGGGCCCGCCGTTGTGACGACTCTCCAACTCCGGGCGCCGCCGCGCACCCCGACACGCGGCGGCGCCCCTGCTCAGGCGGGGGTCGGCGAGGGGTCGAGCGCCTCCTGCCGCTCCGGCGTCGGCGCCGCGGTCGTCGGCGCGGAAGACGTCGGTGCGGAGGACGTCGGTGCCGACGTCGCCGGTGCCGGCCGCCGCGCCAGGGCGACGGAGGCCGCCGTCGCGAGCGCCAGGGCCGCGAGCGCCGCGACGCCCGCCGCGGGGCTCGTGCTCCACCTGCCCGCCATGATGAGCAGGGCCGGGACGGTGCAGGTCGGGATCCCCAGCAGCACGAGGAACCAGCCGGCGAACCGGCCGAGGTCCAGCGTGCCCACGTGCGTGCGGCCCAGGCCGAGCAGGAGGAAGAACAGGGTCCACATCACCGCCCACGTCGCCCAGATCACGGCGAACGCCGGATCCGTCGCGACGGTCGTCACGGCGTAGTACGTCGCGATCCCCGCCACGAAGATGCTGTACCAGCCGAAGCCCTGCGGCTCGATCCTGAAGACGGTCAGCAGCCCGAACCACAGGTACGTGATGCCGAACAGGTAGCTGGGCCACGTGGCCTGCAGCACCCCCGGCTCGGTGCCGTGCTGGACCAGCACGATCGTCGGGAGCAGGACCTGCGCGGTCCCGACGAAGAAGTTCAGCGGCGCGGCGCTGCGTGCGGGCACGACCCCGAGGGTCGACAGCCCGTTGACGAAGAGCACGACGCCGACGAGGAGCAGGCCGACGTCGCCCATCAGCGCGCCACCAGCCCGGCGAAGGTCTCCGAGGAGATCACCGGCGCGAAGAAGCTCGTGATGCGCTCGAACGCCGCCGCCTCCTGGTCCGGGCGCTGGGCACCGGTGGCGTCGCCGATGACGATCGGGAGCAGGCCGTGGTCCCGCGCGGCCCGCGCGTTGCCCTCGATGCACCAGTCGAGGTGGATGCCGGTGATGACGACGACCTCGACCCGCTTGCGCGCCAGCTCGAGCGGCAGGTCGGTGCCGACGAACGCGGTCTGCAACGCCTTCTCGGAGAGCTCGTTGTCGCCGGGCTCGACGAGCGCGCGCAGGTCCCCGACGAGCTCGTCGTCCCACGCGACCTGCTCGGGCGTCGCGTCGATCGCACCCGTCCAGGACGCGTACTGGGCGCGGTCGAAGTCGGACTGCGGGTAGCCGTCCCGGAAGACCGAGTAGCCGATCCAGTTGAACGAGACGAAGTTGGGCGCGCGGCGCGCGGCCCGCACGGCGCGAACCGTCGCGGGCAGGCTGCCGCGGAAGGCGTGCCCCTCGGCGTACTGGACGCCCCCGGGCTCGTAGAGCGAGTTGGACTGGCTCACGGACAGGAAGGCGGCGGGTCGGCTGAGGATCTCGCGCAGGTCCAGCCCGGCCCAGTGCGCGGGCAGCGGCGGGATCTGGTCGACGTTGGTCCCGGGGAAGTCGGCCGGGTCGAGCGGCACGGGCGCCAGCGGCGTGGTGCGGCGGGTGTCGAGAGCGGTCATGGTGTCTCCTCGGCGGCGCGTGAGGGCGGCGCTGGGTCGGGTCGAGCTGAGCTGGGCGGGGACGGTCCGAGCGGTGGTGGACCGGTCCGGCGGCGCGGCAACGCGGCCGGGTGCCCGCGCGCGGCGGTCGGCTGCGGCGGGCGGGATGCGCGCGGGCGGGCTCGGGTCGGGATCGAGCGGCCGCGCGGCGGCGGGGGCGCCGGGTCCCCGTCGGGGAGGGCGCCGAGTCCTCGCAGGACTCAGCCGGGCATTCGACAGCTGCGCACGGCGCAGGCGGAGCACCGGCGGTCGGCCGCCGGGAGGGCGCGACACGACCGCGACGACGACGTCGTCCCCGGCCGGGTCCCTCGCGAGGTGCTCACGCGGGCGAACCTACCCGCGCGGCGCCGCGTGGGGCAGCCCTGGGCCGCGGGTTCTCGCCCACCGAGACCGGCGCCCGACCGGCCTGCCGCGGCGCGGGCCGTCAGGCCTCGGCGACCCACCGCTGCGCGAGGGCCAGGACGGCGTCGTTCGCGGCGGCGTCGCCGACCGTGATGCGCACACCCTCGCCGGCGAACGGGCGCACCAGCACGCCGTGCGCGGCGGCGTCGGCCGCGACGTCGAGGGTGCGCGCCCCGAGCGGGAGCCACACGAAGTTGCCCTGGGCGTCGGGCACGGCCCAGCCCTGCGCGCGGAGCCCGGCGAGCAGGCCGCCGCGCGCCGCGACGACGGCGTCCACGCGGGCCCGGAGCTCGTCCTGCGCCCGCAGCGAGGCGAGCGCGGCGACCTGGGCGAGGTGGTTGACGCCGAAGGGCGTGGAGGCCGTGCGGATCGCGCTCGCGACCTCGGGCCGCGCGACGGCGTACCCGACCCGCAGCGCCGCCAGCCCGTAGGCCTTGGAGAACGTGCGCAGCACCACGACGTTCGGGTGCGCCGCGAGCAGCGCGCCGGAGTCGACGGCGTCGTCCTGCCGGACGAACTCCACGTACGCCTCGTCGAGCACCACCAGCACGCGCGGGGGCACCGCGGCGAGGAACGCCGCGACCTCCGCGTGGCGCAGCGCCGGGCCCGTGGGGTTGTTCGGCGAGCACACCAGCACCGCGCGCGTGCGCTCGGTGACCGCGGCCGCCATCGCGGCGAGGTCGTGACGACCGTCCGCGGTGAGCGGCACCGGCACGCCGACGGCGCCCTGGAGGCCGATGAGGATCGGGTAGGCCTCGAAGGACCGCCACGCGTGGACCACCTCGTCCCCGGCGTCGCAGAAGGCCTGGAGCGCGTGACCGAGCACCGCGACCGAGCCGCACCCGGCGACGACCGCGGCGGGCTCGACGCCGTGCCGCGCGGCGAGGGCCTCACCGAGCTCCGTGGCGAACATGTCCGGGTAGCGGTTGAGCCCGCTCGCCGCCTCGGCGACCGCCTCGCGCACGGCCGGCAGCGGCGGGAAGGGGTTCTCGTTCGACGACAGCTTGTGCGCGCCGCGCTCGACCGCGGCCCGGGCACCGGGGACGTACGCCGGCAGGCTCCGGACGACCGCGCGGGGGACGAGGGGGGAGGTCACCGCTCCAGCATGCCACCGCGCCACAGGCGTTCCCGTGGCGGGTCCCGCGGTGGGAGCATGACGTATGAGCTTCCTCGTGAGGGTCCTCATCAACGCCGCCGCGATCTGGTTCGCGACCCAGGTCCTCGGCGGGATCGAGGTCGTGAGCGGGGGCGGCACGACCTCGCGGATCCTCACCCTGCTCGCCGTCGCGCTGGTCTTCGGTCTGGTCAACGCGGTGGTCAAGCCGGTCGTCGCGCTGCTCTCGCTGCCGCTGTACATCCTCACGCTCGGCCTGTTCACGCTGATCGTCAACGCGCTCATGCTCATGCTGACCAGCTGGCTCACGGGCTTCTGGGAGTACGGCCTGCGGATCGAGGACTTCGGCCAGGCGATCCTGGGCGCGCTGCTCATCTCGGTCGTCAGCTTCCTGCTCAGCCTCGTCATCCCCGGGGCGCGCGGCGACGACCGGTAGGCGACGCCCGGTCAGGACCCGGGCACGCGGACCCCGACGTAGCGCTGGGTGGTCACGCGCGTGCGCCCGTCGCCCACCAGGGCGGCCACGGCGGCGTCGAACGCGCGCAGGGACGGGTGGTCCGTGGTGGCCAGCCGCTCGGCCGTGCGCGCGTAGACGTCGATGCCGTGCGCCGTCACCGGCGACCCGGCGGCCGCCCGGTCGACGGGATCGGGCGCGACCGCCAGGTCCGCCGACACGGTCGTCCGGCCCGGCGTCGCGGGGTTCGCCGCGCCGTCCAGGGTCCACACGTAGTCGCCGTCGTGCTGCAGGTGCAGCGCGGCGACGCCGGCCGGCAGGTCCACGGCCGCGACCGGCGAGCCGGCCGTGAGGACCGCCGCGACGGCGAAGCGCTCGGCCAGTGCCGGGTCCGCGGCGATCGCGGTCGCCACCATGCCGCCCTGGCTGTGGCCCGCCAGGAGCACCGGCTCGCCCGGGGCGACCCCCGCCTGCGTCATGGCCTCCACGACCGTGCGGGTCGCGTCGTCCGGCGCGCCGCCGATGATCGCGAAGTTCGACGACAGGCTCATCGGGTTCGGCCCCGCGACGGGCGACCAGTCCTGCGTCCCCGGGATCGCCACGACCCACGTGCGTCGGCCGTCGTCGTGGTCGAGCCGCTGGACGCCGACCGTCCCGGGGATGCCGCCGGTCCCGGCGCCCGGCGCGTCGTCGGGGTGCGGGTAGAGCGCGTGGACGTGCCGGAGCACGTCGGCGGCCGACGTCGGCCGCGGGGCGTCGCGCGACGGGCCGCGGGCGGCACCCGGCCGGACCACCGGCGCGACGACGAGGCCGGGCCGCGGCGTCCCGGCGTGGGTGGTCACCAGGGCCGACGCGACGCCGAGAGCGCGCGCGGCGCCGGGCACGGGCGCGGACGTGACGGCCTGCCGCCCGGGGGCGGCGTGCCGCAGGAACGCCGCCAGGCCCGGCATCAGCAGCTGCACCGTGCCGGACGAGGGCAGGCGGTGGCCGCCCCCACCGAGCGCCGAGAGCACGAGCAGCGGCGGCGCCGCGGCGACCGCGAGCGCGCCCGCCGCGACCCAGCCCGGCGGGCCGGCCTCCCCCAGGAGGCCACCCACCCAGGTCCCCGCGGCGCTCACCGCCTGGCCGACGACGCGCGCGACGTGCGCGTCCGTCTCCCGGTAGAGCTGCGCGGCCCCGCGGACCGCGGCGGCCCGGTCCCGCAGCCGCGCCGCCGCCGGCCCGGGCGCCGACCACGACGAGCGCAGCGGGCCGAGCACCGACCAGGCCGCCGGCGCCGTGGCCGGCGACCACGGCGAGGCGGCCTCGACGACGCCCTGCAGGCGCAGGACCTCGATCGCGGCGTCCGCGAGCGCGTCGGCCGCGCGGTCGAGCGCGGCGGCGGCCGCCGCCAGGTCCTCGAGGTGGGCGAGGGTGCCCCCGGCGCCGCCGGCCACGCGGACGCCCCCCGGCAGCACGACGTCGTCGGGCGCCGGGAGCGGTGGCGCACCGCGCAGGGCGGTCATCCGCCGGCTCCCGGTGGCCCCGCCGGCACGCCTGCCCGGCGGCGTCCGGTCCCGATCGCCAGCGCGTCGTCGACCCACGCGGCGAGGGTCGCGGCCCGGCGCGCCTCCTCCGCGGCCGCGGCGGCGCGCGCCACCTCCGCCGCCCGCACGTGGCGCAGCACCACCACCTCGGCGGCGTCGACGGCGCCGGCCACCCGCGCCGCGTCGGCGAGCGCGTCGTCGAGCACCGCCTGGTAGGCGTCGGCGGCGGCGGACACCCACCCCACCGCGCCCGCGGCGAGCAGCGCCGCGCGCGCCCGCCCGACGGCGTCGCGCGCACTGGCGGTCGCCCGCAGCACCGCGCCGGCGGAGAGCCCCGGCTCGTCGGACATCACGCCCCCTTCCCTCGCCCGCGACGCTAGGCGGGCACCGGACCAGGCCCCGACCGGGACCCTCGGGCCTGTGGATGACGACGCCGCCGTCCCCGGTGGGCCCGGCGCGCCCCGGCCCGGCCTAGGCTCCGCGCGTGACCACCTCCGCGCGCCGCACCGCCGCGGGCGTCGCGGCCGTCGTCGTCGCGTCGCTGCTGTTCGCCGTGAACGGGACCGTGTCCAAGCTCGCGATGCAGGCCGGCCTGAGCCCGACGCGCCTCGTGGAACTGCGCTCGCTGGGCTCGGCGGTCGTGCTCGTCGTCGTGCTGCTCGCCCTGGCCCCGCGCACGCGCCTGCCGCGCGGGCGGGAGCTCGCGGCCCTCGCCGTGCTCGGCACGGTCGGGATGGCGATGGTCCAGTGGCTGTACTTCGTCGCGATCTCGCGCCTGCCGGTGGGGCTCGCGCTGCTCGTCGAGTACACGGCGCCCCTGCTGGTGGCGCTGTGGGCGAGGTTCGTGCTCCGCGAGGAGGTGCGGGCGCGCGTGTGGTGGGCGCTCGCGGCGTGCCTGGCCGGGCTCACGCTCGTCGCCCAGGTGGGCGAGGGCGTGCGGCTGGACGTGCTCGGTCTCGTGGCGGCCGCCGGGGCCGCCGTCTCCCTCGCCACGTACTACCTGCTCGGCGACCGCCTCGTCCGCCACCGGGACCCGCTGTCGACCCAGACGTGGTCGATGGTGTTCGCGGCGCTGTTCTGGGTCGCGGTCCAACCGCTGTGGACGTTCGACGCGCGCGTCCTGGCCGACGACGTCGCGCTGCCCGGAGCCCTCGCGGGCGCCGAGCTGCCGCTGTGGGTGCTGCTCGCGTACGTCGTGGTGCTCGGGACCGTGGTGCCGTACGTGCTGATCCTCGTGGGGGTCGTGCGCCTCGGCGCGGCGCGGACCGGGATCATCGGCATGATCGAGCCGGTCGGCGCGGCCGCCGCGGCGTGGCTCGTGCTCTCCGAGGCCATGACGTGGGTGCAGCTGGTCGGCGGGGCCGTGGTGCTCGCGGGCGTCGCGCTCGCCGAGACGGCCCGCCGGCGGCCGCGGGCGACCCCGGCGCCCGACGCCGTCGCGGCGCACTGACGAGGTCAGCTGTGGGCACCCACCACCGCGACGAGCTCGCGCGCCTGGGCGACGACGGCGTCGCGCCACGCCTCGAACGTCGCGTCCGTCACGGCGAACTCGGTGTCGAAGTGCTGCATGTCGGGGGTGTGGATGTGCCCCGCCGGGATGTCGAGCCCCGCCCGGTCGCGCAGCAGCGTGTTGCGGTAGCCCGACTCGTTCGAGAGGTAGGCACCCCCGCCGCCGCTGCGCGCGCAGGAGTCCTCGGGCGGGGGCGTCGGCTCGACGGCGGGCGGGTAGGCGTCCTCCCGCTGGAAGACGTCCTCCAGGTCGCGGGAGTCGCAGCGGGGGAAGTACGTGAAGCTCGTGTTCCACAGCACGCCGAACGCCACCGACTCGTCCTCCCACGTGTCGCCCGGCGGGCGGGGGACGTCCGCGCCCGTGCGCGCCGCGATCATCTGCTCGATCGGCAGCGTCGACGCGGTCCACTGGGGCGGGTCCGTCAGCGACTCCCCGCCACCCCAGCGCTCCGGCACCTGGATGTTGCAGCCGGGGTTGTCCTTCGCCAGCTGCGGGGCGCCCGTCAGACCGGTCGGCGGGCACGGCGCGACGTCGTCGTTGCCGGCGATGTCGCCGTGGTAGCGGCCGTTCCACTGCTCCAGGGCGAACGCCGAACCGCCCCCCTGGCTCATGGTGATCGACGCATCCACGCGCGCGTCACCGGGCTCCAGCAGCGGGCCCACCGCGTCCTCCAGGTACCCGCGCTCGAACTCGGCGTAGTTCACCGGCAACGTGACTGCCTCGTAGTGCACGGTGGTGCCGTCGGGCGCCGTCGTCGTCGTCCCGTCGATCGCCAGGGCGGTCGCGCCGGACGGGTTGCCGTGGCGGATCTGGTTGCCGACCGTTCCCCGGGCGCGGCCCGTGGTGCCGCCGTCGAGGCTGAAGGGGTCGAACCCGCTCACCAGCACCCGCGTCACCTGGTCGCCCGCCGGCAGGTCGATGTCGCCCATGCCGCGGGACGCCCGGTCGAAGGCCTCGACCAGCGACGCCCTCTCCCCGGTGGCGAGCGCGACGTCGGGGCTCCACTGGTGGAGCACGGCCATGGCCTCCAGCCGCGTCCAGTACAGCGGGCGGTCGTCGCTCGCCGGCAGCTCCCCGGTGACGCCGTCGGTGGACTGGGCCCGGGCCACGGCGTCCCGCCACAGCGCGGTGCCCAGGCGCTCGACGACGGTCGTCGCACCGGCGAGCGACTGCTGGCCGCAGACCTCGTCCGCGAAGGCGGCGGTGAACTCACCGAACCCGGCGCCCTCCACCATCGCGCGTGCGAACGTCCGGTCGGCCGGCCGGGACGGGTCGGCCTGGTCCGGCAGGACGGCGGCGAGGCGCTCCTCCTCGACCGTGACGGGCAGCGAGGCGTCCGTGCAGCCCTCGGGGGCGAATCCGGCGACGATCGCGCCGATCTCGTCGGACGCCGGGTGCAGGGCGGTGGTCGACCGCTCCTCCGCGGTGAGCTCCGCGGGGGAGCAGCCGACCAGCAGCACGGAACCGAGCGCCAGGGCCAGCCCGGCAGCGACCGGCGCCGTCCGGCCCGGGCGTGCACCTGGTCGGGCGTTCGGACAGTGGCCGGGGCTGAGGGGCATGCGGGGGTCCTTCCGGGCGGCGAGCGTGACGACGATGATCGATCTCGCTCGAACCTCCCACGCGTCGCGCCGCTGGCGGTACCACCTGCGGAGGTAGCGCGGGACGGCGCGTACCTCTCACGAGGGACCACGGGTACTGCTCACGACCGAGCGCGGGGCGGGCGAGGCCGGCCGTCAGTCCTCGCCCCGGCGCCAGCCGTCGCGCAGCCACCCGCGCGGCACGACCAGCAGCGTCACGCCGACCACCGCGACGACGGCGAGCACGCGCAGCCAGCCCTGGCCGGCCTGCGCGCCCACGGGCCCGGAGCGCAGCCACACGACCGCGAGCAGGGCGCCCTGAACCACGAGCTGGACGCCCAGCACCGAGCGGCCGACGGCGGCGAGCAGCGCCAGGTCCACCACGCCCCGCCACGCGATGCGGCTCGCGAGCTCGGTGAGCCGCAGCGCGACGTGGCAGCCCAGGACGAGCGCGGCGGCGCGCCAGAGCCCCGGCGTCTCGCCCGGACGGGGCGCCGCGAGCAGGTCCGGCCCGGCCAGCACCACGAACCCGGCGAGCAGCACCACGACGGGGACGACCGGCCAGGCCGGGCGCCACAGCACGCCGGCCGCGGCGACGGCGCCCAGGACCACCCCGACGGTCCGGCCACCGGTGACGAGCACCACCACGCCCACGACGACGAGGGCCGCGGCGATCCGCACGACGGATCCCGGGACGGCGCCGTCGAGGAGCACCTCGACCCGCGGCGGCGAGGGCACCCCGCGGCGCGCGGGCAGCCCGAGCGCGCGCCGCACGCGGTCGCCCGCGCCGCGCCCCGGCATCAGCCGACCCCCCGCCCGGGCCGCCGGTGCGAGAGCCGGGCGAGCGCCGCGAGGCGTGCCGGGGCGGCGTCGTCGGACCACCGCACGAGCTCGGCGCCCGCGGCGACGACGTCGGCCAGGCGGTCGGAGCGCTCGATCGTCACGATCCGCAGGGCCAGGCGCTCGCGCCGGTCGAGGCCGCGCACGTGCGGGCGCGGGAGCACGTCGACCGCGACGACGCGGTGACCCGCGCGGCGCCATCCGCGCGCGAGCTCGGCCGCCTCCGGGTCGAGGAACGTGCTGAACAGCAGCACCAGGCTGCCGGCGGTGACGTGCGGTGCGCGCACGCGACGCGACGGCGCGCCCTCGGGCCGCAGGAGCGCGAGCTGGTGCACGACGCGCTCGAGCTGGCGCCGCCCGGCACCCGGGCGCAGCGCGCGCCGCCGCACGCCGAGGTCCTCGACGCCCACCCGGTCGCCGGACGCGAGGTAGCCCTGGGCGACGGTGGCCGCCGCCTGGCGCGCGAGGTCCAGGGACGTCGCGTCGTCGGGCCGGATCGGACGGATGCCGCTCCACGTGCGAGGGTCCGGCCCCACGTCGTCGCGCGAGTCGACCACCAGGGTGACGACGGCCTCGGACATCGCGAGGGTCCGGCGCACGTAGAGCTGCTCCAGGTGCGGCGAGCGGCGGGCGGTCGCGCGCCAGTCGATGCGTCGCGGCGTGTCCCCCGGCTGGAACGGGTGGATGTCGCGCAGGCCGCCGCCCTCGCCGGCGCGCCGTGCCTCGTGCTGGCCGCCCTGGCCGCGCAGGCGGGCCGGGAGCGGGAGCGCGGCGACGGCACGGGGACGCGGCAGCACGAGCACCGTCGGCGCCGCCTCCGCCGCCACGGGGCCGACGAGGAACCCGCCCGGCCCGACGCCCTGGTGCTCGACGCGCACGACCTCCTGCGGCCCCGTGCGCACGGACCGCGCCCGCAGCCCGACGGTGCGACGGCCCGGGACCCGGACGAGCGCCTCGGTCGCGCCGTGCCCGCTGCGGGTCAGCCGCAGACGGACCGCCTCCGTGCCGGGCGGCGCGGCGAGGTGGAGGTCGCCCGTGATCGCGGCCGCCTCCCCGGCGGTGGGCACGACGTCGGCCCACACCGCGCCGCGCGGTCGGGCGATCACCGCGCCGAGGGCGCCGAGCACCGCGGGCGTCCCGACGAGGGCCACGTCGGGACGGCCCCCCAGGACCCCCAGGACGAGCAGCACGAGGCCCACGCCCACCGCCCACACGAGGCCCGGCGTCGGCGCCCACGGCGCTGGCGCGCCCGGCCCGGGCTGCGCGGCGTCCCGCCCGCCCGCCCTCACGGCGTCCCGCTCACCGCTGCGGCACCGTCGCCGGCCCGGGCACGCGCGCCACGACCTCGGCCACGACGTCCTGCGCCGCAACGCCGGCCGCCCACGTCGCGGGCGTCAGGGTGAGCCGGTGCGCGAGGGCGGGCACCGCGACGGCCTTGACGTCCTCGGGCGCCACGAACGCGCGGCCCGACAGCACGGCGAGCGCGCGGGCGACGAGCAGCAGCGCCTGGGACCCGCGCGGCGACGCGCCGACGTCGACCGCGTCGTGCGCGCGGGTCGCGGCGGCCAGGTCGACGCAGTACAGGACGACGTCGTCGTCCACCTCGACCGCCTCGACGCCCGCCTGCATCGCGAGCAGGGTGGCGGGGTCCACCACGCGCTGCACGGGCGCGGCCTCCTGACGCCGGCCCAGGCGCCGGCCCAGGACGTCCGCCTCCGCCTCGCGGCCGGGGTAGCCGACGGCCAGCCGCACCATGAAGCGGTCGAGCTGCGCCTCGGGCAGGGGGTAGGTGCCCTCGTACTCGACCGGGTTCGAGGTGGCCATGACGTGGAACGGCCGCGCCATCGGGTACGTCTCGCCGTCGACGGTGACCTGGCGCTCGGCCATCGCCTCGAGCAGCGCGGACTGCGTCTTGGGCGCGGTGCGGTTGATCTCGTCCGCGAGCAGCAGGCCCGTGAACACGGGCCCCGGCCGGAAGCGGAAGGACGTGCTCTGCGGGTCGTAGACCGCCGAGCCGGTGATGTCGGACGGCAGCAGGTCGGGCGTGCACTGGATCCGCCGGAAGTCGAGCCCCAGCGCCGTCGCGAGGCTGCGGGCCGCCAGCGTCTTGCCGAGCCCGGGGACGTCCTCGAAGAGCACGTGCCCGCCCGCGAGGACCGCGGCGAGCGCGATGCGCAGCGGCTCGGCCATGCCGACGACGGCGGTGCCGACCTCGCGCAGCACGGCGTCGGCCCGGACGGCGACCTCGGACGGGGACAGCGGCGCGGCCTCGGCCGGCCCGACGGCGTCGGCGCCCGTCGGGGCGGCCGGCGGGGTGGGCGGCGGGGTGGGTGCGGTCACGAGGTGGGCCCTTCGGTCGGACGTGCTGGCGGTTCGGCGGGCGCGGGGGCGCCGAGGCGTTCGATGACGTCGACGCAGTGCGCGACGTCGGCGAGCGACGGCATCCAGCCGCCGGACGCGGTCAGGGCCGCCCAGGCGCGGTCCCCCAGCGCGGCGCGCGCACGGGCGCGGGCGCGGTCACGCGCCTCGTCCGGAAGCGCTCCGGCGGGCAGCGGCGTGAGGTCGTCGACGTCGGCGAGGTCCAGGCGCGCGAGGCGCCGGCCCGCGAGCCCGCGAAGGTGTCGCACGGCGGCCTCGCTCACGCGCCCGTCCCGGCCGACGAAGGCCCAGGTCAGGACGGACAGCTCGCTGCGGGTGCCGGCCGCGTCGTCCGGACGGCCCGGTCGCCACGGGTCCTCCTGGCCGCCCGGGAGCGCGAGCCACACCGTGGCCAGCACCAGGGTGACGAGCCCGACGAGGAGCGCGTCGACGGGGCGCAGGCCGACCCCGGCCCCGACCAGGCCCGCGACGACCGCGGCCACGAAGGGCCAGGCCCACCGGGGCAGGGCCCACCGGGGCAGGGCCGGCGCCAGCAGCCTCACGGGGCGTCACCTCGCTCGGCGAGGCCGGCGGCGAGGGTGCGCACCGCGGTCGTGGCCGCCGCGACGTCGTCCGCACCGAGCGGCTCCGTGCTGAAGCGGGCGCGCAGGTAGAGCGCCAGGAGCACGCGGCCGGCGGCCGGGTCGACGGGCGTGCGGTCCAGGACGTCGAGCGTGAACTCCGTGGGCGTGGCGGCGGGGTCGCGCGGGACGCCCGAGCGCTGGGCGGCCTCCTCGAGCGCGACCCAGGCGGCGATCACGGCGTCCGCGGGCGGGACGCGCGCGGCGAGGTGCGTGTCGGCGCCCCGGACGGCATCGCGCAGGGTCTGCAGGTCGGGCTCGGCCGCGCGCACGGACACCGTGCCCGCGCCCTCGACACCGGCGTCGTCGGGCGCGTCCTCGCCGCGGCGGGGCGGCAGGGCGCGGACGACCCGGTAGGCCAGGTAGGCCAGACCGGCGAGCGCCGCGACGGCGAGGACGACGCCCAGCCACGTCAGGTCCCACGGCTCGCTGTCGACCTGCTCGAGGGCCTCCCGGATCGGGTCCGGCTCGGGGGTCGCCGCGGGCGCCTGCGTCACGGCCGGCAGGGGCAGGTCCGCCCCGCGCAGGGGCGGGTCCCACGGCCCGGCGAGCGACGCGGCGAGGACGGCGGTGACCAGGAGCACGACGACGAGCGCCCCGCGCCCGAGCGCCGGTGGCGGCTCGCCCGCGCCGCCGGACGCGCGGCGGGCGCCCGGGGCGCGCGACGCGTCACCGGTCCTCGCCGTCGGGTCCATCGGCACATCATCGACGACGAAGCGGCGCCGCGGAACGCGACCCGGCGTTCTCACCCGCGGTCGCGCGGCGCGTCGCCTCCGCGCCTCAGCGGTCCACGCCCGCCGTCGAGCGGGGCAGGGACGCGGAGGCGAACCCGAGGACGAGCTCCAGCAGCAGGGGCACGCCGGCGAAGAAGGCCAGGGGTGCCGTCACCGGCTCGTCGGCCCCGTCGACGGCCACCGCCACGACGACCGCCAGCAGGACGAGAGCGGCCACCGACGTGGCCGCGGCGGCGGCACGGGCTGCCGCGCTGGGCGCCGCTCCCGCGCGTGCCGCGCGCCGCGCCGCGACGGCGACCGCGAGCAGGACGGCGCCCAGCACGACCGCGAGGCCCGCGACGCCGGCCAGCACCGCAGCGCGGTCGCCCTCGGTCGGGACGGCGCGCCAGAGCAGGACCGCCATGGCCACCGAGAGCACCACGGCCAGCACGGCATACGCGACGCGCGCGGCCAGCACCCGGCGCCGCGCGGCGTCCGCGTGCGTCACGACACGGCGCCCGCGGGCCAGTGCCCGTTGAGGAACCCCGTGTTCTCGTTGATGACCTTCTGCTCGAGCGTGTTGCGGGCGGACGTGCAGTCCGACTTGAGCTTCGTCCCGCCGCCCCAGATCGCCCCGAGGGCGATGCCGTACGCGCCGGCCGCGATGAAGATGCCCGCGGGGATGCCGAAGATCGTCGCCGAGGAGGCGAGGGCCCCCACGATGCCCGCGATCAGCGCGAGGAGCGCGCCAACCATCGCCGCCCAGAAGACGTAGATGCCGGTCTTCACGGCGTCGAGGGCGGTGGTGATGCCGTCGGTCATGCTCGACTTGATCTTGTCGAGCGCCGTCTTGTGGAGGCTGATGCGCTGCGCGTACGTCTGCGCCGCGGAGCCCGTCCACGTGTCGTCGACCTCGAGGTTGCCCGCCTCGGCGACCTGGACCTGGGCACTCACGGTGCCGCCGACGCTCGTGTTCCACGAGCTCGCGGTGGACGAGATCAGGCCTGGTTCTCCCAGGTTCTGGGCGATGAACGAGACGTTGTCCCAGAACTCCTGGGCCTTCTCCATCAGCCAGTTCCACGCGTCCATGATCTTGTCGCCCACCCAGGAGGCCCAGCTGGGGATCTTGCCGAGCCAGTGGTTGACGTTGTCGGCCAGGTCGTGGACCGCCTGGTCGACCTCGTCGAGCAGGTCGAGGATCTGCTGCATCGTGGTGCCTTCCGCTGTCGTTCGGGGTGTCGGGGGTACGGCGGGCGAGCCGGCGCTACTTCGGCTGCCAGAGGCCCGCGAAGGCGGCGCGCTGCGCCGCGTCGTTCGACTCGTAGGCCGCCTTGACCTGCTTGAGCGTCGTGGAGATCGTCTCGGTCTCCGTCGCGCCCTCGCTGAGCAGCGTCTGCAGCCGCGCGCGGGCGGCCTCGTACACGGGGACCAGGCCAACGACCTCCGCGGCCCACGAGAGCTCGCTCGTGACGAGGGTCATCCCGACCGTGGTGGAGCTCGCCGTGGAGAGCACGTCGGAGACCCCTCCCCACATGCCCGCGTCCTTGCTCAGCGCCTCGAGCGCGACATCCAACGACATGCTGCTCCCCCTCCTCGACGGTGACCGGGGCGCGTGCCCCGGTCGGACTACACCTTGGCCGAGCCGGCGGCTCGTGTCACCGGGTCATGCGAAGTCGGCGCGCGAGCGCCTCCGGGTCGTTCGCGAGCCGCTCGAGCTCGCCCAGCCGCGTGCCCGCGACCACCGAGGCCGGCGTGCGGCCGCCCGCCGCCCGCAGCGCGGCGGCCTGCGCCTGGACCGTCTCGCGTCCGATGTTGGCCGGGTGCGCGCGCTCGAGCCAGCCCTCGTCGTAGCGCACGCCGACGACGTCGCCCGTGCCGTTGACGACGACGCGCACGTGCCCGGCCTCGCTCGTGCCGACGATCTCGGCGCTCTGCGCACGCGCAACCTCCGCCTTCGCCTCGTCGATGCTCGCGAGCACCTCGCGCAGGAACTCCGCGAACGCGTCGGTCGTGGCCTGCGCCTCCTCCGGGGAGGCGTGACGCGTCACGTACTCATCGATCCGGCCGGCCAGGGACTCGTAGGCCGGGGGCAGCGGGCGCGTCGCGGGCGCCGGCGCGTCGAGCTCGTCGGCGACCGCCTCGCCCCACTGCGCCATGCGCGCCATGGCGGCTTCGGTGCGTGCGTCCATGACGGCTGGGGCCAGGCCCTCGGGCGCGAGCTCGTCGCGCCACGTCACGGGCACACGGACCTCGACGAAGTGGCCCGTCGGCGTGACGACGACCGTCACCGTGCCCGTCGCGTCGGTGCCCGTGAAGGTGCCCTCCGCCGCGCCGCTCGCGCGCTCGAAGCGCTGCTGCATGCGGTCGATCTCGTCGCGGCGGTCCGCGAACGCCTCGATCTGGTCCACCCGTCTGCCCCCTTGTCCTCGCCCTCCGCGCGGTCGCGCGTGGCACGGATCACAGCAGAGCATGGCCCCGAAGGGAAGGGAGCGCAGCACGACGGGGCCGTGATCACCCGATCGAGCGTCGTGGACGCGGGCCGCGGGCGCCGACGTCCGTCTGGGAGGATCGCGTCATGTCTGCGACCGATCCCCACCGGACCGACCACGCCGCGCAGCCCGCTGGGGCCGCCGCCCCGCTCCGCGCACGGCGCAGCCTCGCGGAGCAGACGCCCGCGATCGCGCTCGGCCCGCTCGACGGCCGCTACCGCGGCACCGTGGCGCCGCTCGTCGACCACCTCTCGGAGGCCGCGCTGAACCGCGAGCGGCTGCACGTCGAGGTCGAGTGGCTCATCCACCTCGCGGCGCAGCGCGTGCTGCCGGGAGCCCCGGCCCTCGCGGACGCGGACGTGGCGTACCTGCGCGACGTCGTCCTGGACTTCGACGCGAGCACCGTCGCCGAGCTCGCGGCCACCGAGCGGGTCACGGTGCACGACGTCAAGGCCGTCGAGTACCTGCTCAAGGAGCGCATCGCCGCCGCGCCCGCGGTCCTCGGCGAGGGCACGGTGCTGCCGCAGGTCACCGAGCTCGTCCATTTCGGGTGCACGAGCGAGGACGTCAACAACCTGTCCTACGCCCTCATGGTCCAGGGCGCGGTGCGCGACGTCTGGCTGCCCGCGGCGCGCGCGCTCGTCGACGAGGTCGCCGCCATGGCCCGGGAGCACGCCGCGGTGCCGATGCTGGCCCGCACCCACGGTCAGCCGGCGACGCCGACGACGCTCGGCAAGGAGCTCGCCGTGCTCGCGCACCGCCTGCGCCGCCAGCTGCGCCGCATCGAGGGCGCCGAGTACCTGGGCAAGCTCAACGGTGCGACGGGCACCTACGGCGCCCACCTCGCCGCGGTCCCCGACGCCGACTGGGTCGAGGTCTCGCGCACGTTCGTCGAGCACCTGGGCCTCACCTGGAACCCGCTGACGACGCAGATCGAGTCCCACGACTGGCAGGCCGAGCTCTACGCCGACGTCGCGCGCTTCAACCGCGTGCTGCACAACCTCGCGACGGACGTGTGGACGTACATCTCCCTCGGCTACTTCGCGCAGGTCCGCGGGCAGGGCACCGTCGGCTCGTCGACCATGCCGCACAAGGTCAACCCGATCCGCTTCGAGAACGCCGAGGCCAACCTCGAGATCTCGTGCGCCCTGCTCGACAGCCTCGGGGCCACACTCGTGACGTCCCGGCTCCAGCGGGACCTGACGGACTCGACGACGCAGCGCAACATCGGACCCGCGTTCGGCCACTCCCTGCTCGCGATCGACAACGTGCGCCGGGGCCTCGCCGGTCTCGACGTCGACGCCGCCGCGATGGCGCGCGACCTCGACGCCAACTGGGAGGTGCTCGGCGAGGCCGTCCAGTCGGCCATGCGCGCCGCCGGCGTCGCGGGCGTGCCGGGCATGGACGAGCCGTACGAGCGCCTCAAGGAGCTCACGCGGGGCCGCCGCATCACGGGCGACGACCTGCGCACCTTCGTCCTGGGCCTCGGCCTGCCCGACGACGTCGCCGCACGCCTCGCCGCGATGACGCCGGCCACCTACACGGGCGCGGCCGCGGACCTGGTGCGGTTCCTCGACGCCTGACGGCGTCCGGCCGGAGTCACCCCTGCGGGGCGCCGGCCCCGGGCCCGTCGCGCCGCGAGAGCCGCCGGATCCGCTCCTCGATGCTGGTCGCTGCGGTCGGGGTCGGGGTCGAGGTCGGGGTCGGTGGCGCAGCGGGCCGCGGCTCGTCGTCATAGGGGGCGTCGGTCACCGGCACCTCGGGATCGAACAGCTCGCCCTCCGGCTCCTCGCCGGTGCGGAGCCGCTCGAGGTGGTCGATGAGGGCGAGCACCTCGTCGAGCGTCGCCCACCCGTGCGCGACCGTCCCCCGGCGCGGCACGAGCAGCAGCCGCTCGCCGCCCGCCTCGAGCGCCGCGGCCGGCGCCGTCGCGCTGCCCGCGGTGTGCGACGCGGCGGGCATCACCGCCTCGACGCGGTGCCACGGCACGCTCGCGCGGAGCTGAGGACGGCGGCCCCCGAACCACAGCTCGAGGCCGGACCCGTCGACCGCGAGGGTGGCCTGCGGCAGCAGGCCGGTCGCGACGTAGAAAGGGTCCACGCCGAGCGCCTCGAGGCCGTCGTGGTACCCGTCGCCGAGCGCGACCTGAGCCAGGTCGTGCAGGGGACGCTCGACCCCGACGGCGTGGAACCGGTCGGCAGAACGCAGGCCACCGCGGAGCATCGCGACCCCGAAGAGGCCCACGAACGCGCCCGCGAGGACGCGCCCGGCGCCGTCCGCGCCGCCTGCCGTGGCTCCCAGCACGCCGACGAGCCCCATCAGGCCCGCCAGGCCGACGGCTGCGCCCACCGTCACGATCACCGCACCGGGCACCGCCCAGCGCCACGCCGAGACGCGTCCGACACCCGATGAGGTCATGGCTGCTCCGAGGGCTCGTCCGGCGGGTGGGGGTGGTCCGGCAGCCGCAGACCCGTCAGGCCTCAGTCAGCACGGTGCCGAGGGGCGGACCGGTCAGCCCGCACGGCCGGTGCGCCGTCGCGCGGCACGTCGACGCCGAAGACCACCTCGACCGCGTCACGGTACTCCGCGTGCCGACCGCGCCGCGCGTGCTCGCGGGCGCGGACCGCGGGGGTGTGGAGCATCGCGGCCGCGAAGCGGCGCAGCGCGCGCTCGGCGAGGTCCGCGCCCGCCTCGTCGCCCCGCGCCCGCGCCGCGGCCCGCGCCCGCTGGACCTCGGTGTCGAGCACCTGCTCCACGTGGCTGCGCAGCGCGACGACCGCGGGGACGGCGCTCTGCTCGGCGAGCGTCGCCTCGAGCTCCGCGACGCGCTCCTCGACGATCGCGAGCCCGGCCTCGACCTCGGGGGTGACGGTCGTCGGTGAGTGACGTTGCACGGCGGCGAGGTCGATCAGCACGACCCCGGGCACGTGCGCGACATCCGGGTCGATGTCGTGGTGGAGCGCGAGGTCGACGAGGACCGTGGGACGCGGCGCGCCCACCGTTGCCGAGCGCTCGCGCGCCGCGGCGACCATGGCGGCGTCGACCACCGGACCGAGCGCGCCGCTGCACGAGACGACGACGTCGACCTCCGCGAGCGTCTCGCCGAGCCCGCCGGCCTCGACCGCGCGCAGCCCGCGGTCCGCCGCGAACGCCTGCGCCCGGCCCGACGGCGAGTACACGGCCACGTCGGTCACACCGCGCGCGCGCAGCGCCGTGAGGCTCGCGCCGGCGTACGAGCCCGTGCCGATGAGGAGCACGCGGGCGCGGGAGAGGTCCACCGCCTGGCCCGCGAGGTCCAGCGCGACGCCCACGACCGAGCGCCCCGCGCTGCCGAGGCCCGTCTGCGACCCCACGGCCCGCGACGTGCGCGAGGCGACCTGGAAGAGGCGCTCCAGGGTGGGCGACGTCGTGCCGTCGCGGCGGGCCGTGCCGAGCGCGCGGCGCACCTGGCCGGCGACCTCGCGCTCCCCCACCACCATCGAGTCGAGCCCGGAGGCGACGGTGAACAGGTGTCGCGGCACGGCCGGCCCCGAGCGCAGCTGGAGCGAGGCGGCGACGTCCTCGTGCGCCAGGCCGCTCGCGGCGGCGACCGCATCGACGGCGTCCCGCGCCACGTCCGCGAGGGCCGCGTCGTCGTCGGGCGCGGCGGCGACGTCCAGGTACACCTCGAACCGGTTGCAGGTGGCGAGCACCACGCAACCGGTGACGTCTGGGCTGTCAGCGACGACCATCGCCCCCACCGAGTGCCCCCCGGAGCTCAGCTGCTCCAGCACGTCGAGGTCGAGGTCGCGGTGACTCGCCGTGAGGGTCAGGAGCACCACAACGTCGCGATTCAATCATTCGCGAGAATGGTTGGCACAATCGCGGGGTGACGCTGCCTCAGGAACACCCCATGATCGACGGCCGCACGACGCATTCCGCGCTGGTCCGCGCTTTTCGCGGCGAGGCCGGACGCATTTCGAGTGACGCGGAACACATTCCTGCGCCGGTGTGGTTCATGCGCCAGGCCGGGCGGTCGCTGCCCGAGTACCGCGAGGTGCGCCAGGGCGTGACGATGCTGGCGTCGTGCCTCGAGCCGGAGCTCGCGAGCGAGATCACGCTGCAGCCCGTCCGCCGCCACGGCGTCGACGCCGCGATCTTCTTCAGCGACATCGTGGTGCCCCTGCTGCTGGCGGGCGTGGACGTCGACATCGTCCCCGGCACGGGCCCCGTCTTCGCCGAGCCGGTCCGCACGGCCGCGGACGTCGCGCGGCTCGCGCCGCTCGACCCGGACGCGCTCGCCCCGGTCACGGAGGCCGTCGCCCGCACCGTCGCGGCGCTGGGCGGCACGCCGCTGATCGGCTTCGGCGGCGCACCGTTCACCCTCGCGAGCTACCTCGTCGAGGGCGGGCCCTCCAAGGACCAGCTGCGTGCCCGCACGCTCATGCACGCGGAGCCGCAGACCTGGCGCGCGCTCATGGACTGGGCGGCCGACGTCACGGGCGTGTTCCTGCGGGCCCAGGTGCTGGCCGGGGCGAGCGCGGCCCAGCTCTTCGACTCGTGGGCCGGCTCCCTGTCGCTGGCGGACTACGAGGAGCACGTCGCGCCCGCGTCGAGCCGCGCGTTGTCGCACGTGGTCGACCTCGGCGTCCCGATCGTGCACTTCGGCACCGGGACGGGCGAGCTGCTGCGGGCGATGCGCGACGTGGGCGCCGACGTCGTCGGCGTGGACCACCGCATCCCGCTCGACGAGGCGAACCGCCGCCTCGGCGGCACCACACCGCTGCAGGGCAACATCGACCCGGCCTACCTCGGCGCACCGTGGCCGGTGCTCGAGGCGCACGTGCGCGACGTGCTGCGCCGCGGCGCCACCGCGCCCGGGCACGTGCTCAACCTGGGCCACGGCGTCCCGCCCCAGACCGACCCCGACGTGCTCACGCGCATCGTGCGGCTCGCCCACGGCGAGGAGTGACGGCCGTGCCCGGGGACGCTGACGTCGTCGTCGTGGGGGGCGGGGTCGCCGGGCTCGTCGTGGCGCGGGAGTGCGTGCGCGCCGGGCGCCGCGTCCTGCTGCTCGAGGCCGGCGACCGCCTCGGCGGCTGCGTCGCGGGCGTCGAGGTGGCCGGGCTGACGCTGGACGCCGGCGCCGAGTCGTTCGCGACCCGGTCGAGCGCGGTGCCGGACCTGCTGGCCGACCTCGGCCTGGCCGACGACGTCGTCGTCCCCGCGGCCCGCAGCGCGTGGCTCCAGCTGCCCCGGCGCGCGCTGCCCCTGCCGCGCACGGGCGTGATGGGCATCCCCGGGGACCCGTGGGCGGCGGACGTCCGGCGGGCGATCGGGCTGGTCGGGGCGCTGCGCGCGTCCCTGGACCGGGTGCTCCCGGCGCGCGTCGGCGGGGGTGACGCGGGCGGCGCGAGCGTCGGTCACCTCGTCCGCACCCGCATGGGGTCGCGCGTCCTCGAGCGGCTCGTCGCCCCCGTGGTCGGCGGCGTGCACTCGGCGCACCCCGACGACGTCGACCTCGACGCGGTCCTGCCGGGGATCCGCGACCGCCTCGCGCGCCACGGCTCGCTCGCCGCGGCCGTCGCGGCGGTGCGGGCGGCGGCACCGGCCGGGTCGGCGGTCGCGGGCCTCGACGGCGGGATGCACCGGTTGGTCACGGCGCTGGAGCGCGACCTGCGCGCCCGTGGCGGCGAGGTGCGCCTCGCCGCCCGCGTCACCTCGCTGCGAGGGCTGGCGCCCGACGCCGCCCCGGACGCCCGCTGGGAGGTCGGCCTCGCCGACGGGACGGCCGTGCGCGCCCGGGACGTGGTCGTCGCCGCGCCCGGGCCCGCGGCGCTCGGGCTCCTGCGCGACCTCGCGCCGACGGCAGGGCTCGGAGCCGCCGCCGAGACCGGCGTCGTGCTCGCGACCCTCGTCCTCCGGGCCCCCGCGCTGGCCGACGCCCCCCGGGGCACCGGTCTCCTCGTGGCGGCCGGCGCGCGTGCCGCGACCGGCATCCGCGCGAAGGCGCTCACGCACGCGACGGCGAAGTGGCCGTGGCTCGCCGCCCGCGCGCAAGGGCTGGAGGTGGTGCGCCTCTCCTACGGGATCGCGGCCGGCGCGGAGCCGGCCGGCACCGAGCCGGCCGGCACGCCCGCCGAGGCGCAGGACCCCCGGTCGATGACCGAGGAGGCCCTGCGCGCCGTCGCCACGCGTGACGCGGCCCGCCTCCTGGGTGTCGACCTCGGGCCCGACGACGTCGTCGGCTTCGCGCGCACGGCGTGGCCGGCCGGACTGCCGCACGCCCGCCCCGGGCACCGGGAGCGCGTCGCGCGGGTGCGCTCCGCCCTGGCCGACCGACCGGGCCTCGAGGCCTGCGGTGCGTGGCTGGCCGGCACGGGGCTGGCCGCCGTGGTCGCCGACGCGAGAAGGACCGCCGCGCGCGTCGTCGATCACGCATGACAATGTTCTGACCGCTCGTCAGAACGTTCTGACGCATTGTCATGTCATTTCTCCGCGGGGCCCGGCGCGGCAGCGATTTCCGCATTTCCGGGACGTCGCGCAGACTTTGAGCATGACCTCCCCCGCCACACCTCCGCAGCCGCAGCAGCACGGGTCGACCCCCGGCGCCTGGACCCTGTGGACCGTGCTGGGCCGACCGACCGGCGAACCCCGACCGGGCCCGACGGCGCCGCCCGTCACCGAGGCCGCGGGCAACCTGCCCGACGGCGTCGTGCTCCGCGGCGCCTACGACGTGTCCGGGCTGCGCGCCGGCGCCGACCTCCTCGTGTGGCTGCACGGCGACGCCCCCGAGGACCTCCAGCGGGCCGCGCGCACCCTGCGGCGCTCGCAGGAGCTCGCCCCCCTCGTGCCGGTGTGGTCCGGCATGGGCGTGCACCGGCCGGCCGAGTTCGCGCGCGACCACCAGCCCGCGTACATGCGCGACACCGAGCCGAAGCCGTGGTTCACGCTCTACCCCTTCGTGCGGTCCTACGAGTGGTACCTGCTGCCGGCGGACGAGCGGCGCGCGATGCTCATCGAGCACGGCGTCAAGGGCCGCGACTACCCGCAGGTCCTGTCCAACACGGTCGCGTCGTTCGCCCTGGGCGACTACGAGTGGCTGCTGGCGTTCGAGGCCGACGAGCTGACGGAGCTCGTGGACCTCATGCGCCACCTGCGCGAGACCGAGGCGCGCCGCCACGTGCGCGAGGAGGTCCCGTTCTTCACGGGCCGCCGCATCGAGCTCGACGAGATCACGGAGGTCATCCGATGAGCGTCTGCGATCCCACCACCCTGCCCGACCGCGACCCGCAGCCGCCGGCGCCGTACGACGCCGTCCTCCTGGTCTCGTTCGGTGGGCCCGAGGGCCAGGACGACGTGCTGCCCTTCCTGCGCAACGTCACCGCGGGCCGCGGCATCCCGGACGAGCGCCTCGAGGAGGTCGCGCACCACTACCGCCACTTCGGCGGCGTGAGCCCGATCAACGCCCAGAACCGTGAGCTCCAGGCCGCGCTGCGCGCCGAGCTCGACGCGCGCGGGCTCGACCTGCCCGTGCTGTGGGGCAACCGCAACTGGGACCCCTACCTCGCCGACGCGCTGCGCGAGGCGCACGCGGCCGGCCACCGCCGCCTGCTCGCCGTCGTGACCAGCGCGTACAGCTCGTACTCCTCGTGCCGCCAGTACCGCGAGGACCTCGCGGCGGCGCTCGCCGAGACCGGCCTGGCGGGCGAGATGGTCATCGACAAGGTGCGCCAGTACTTCGACCACCCCGGCTTCGTCACGCCGTTCGTGGACGGCGTCCGCGACGCGCTCACGCGCGCCCACGTGGCCCTCGTGGAGCGGGACGGCGACGCCGACCTCTCGCGCGACGCGCACGTCCTGTTCGTGACGCACTCGATCCCGACGTCGACCGCCGTCGCGTCCGGCCCGCGCGGCGCCGAGCTGGGCGAGGACGGCGCCTACGGCGCCCAGCACCGCGCGGTGGCCGACGTCGTCATGGCGAGCCTGGGCAGCAGCGACGGTCCCGTCGCGGGCTCGACCGCCGGGGCGCGCGGCGCCTCGCTCGCGGGCGTCCCGTGGTCGCTCGTCTACCAGTCCCGCAGCGGCGCCCCCACGACGCCGTGGCTCGAGCCGGACATCAACGACGCGATCACCGAGCTCGCCGGCCAGGGCGTCAAGGCCGTCGTCATCGCGCCCATCGGCTTCGTGTCCGACCACATGGAGGTCCTGTGGGACCTGGACGAGGAGGCGCTCGAGACCGCGCGCGACGCGGGCCTGCTGGCCGAGCGCGCCCCGACGCCCGGGGTGCACCCGGCGTTCGTCGCCGGCCTGGTGGACCTCGTCCAGGAGCGCCTCGCCGGGCAGACTGAGGCCATGACCTCGGCACCGCGCCCGCGTCCCGCGCTCACACCGCTCGGGCCCTGGTACGACGTGTGCCGGCCGGGCTGCTGCCTCAACCCCGCGGCGCGCGAGCCGGAGCCACGGCCGGCGGTGGCGGGCCTGGCACCGTGACGGCCGAGGGGCGGCCCGCGGACCGGTCGGCGCTGCGGCTCGGTACGCGCGGCAGCGCCCTGGCGACGACCCAGACCGGGATGGTCGCGGACGCGCTGCGCCGCCTCGCCGGCCTGGCCGCGGACGACCTCGTGCAGGTGCGGGTGCGGACCGACGGCGACCGCCTCACCGGGTCCCTCGCGTCCCTCGGCGGCACCGGCGTCTTCGTCGCCGCGCTGCGTGAGGCCGTGCTCGACGACCGGTGCGACCTCGCCGTCCACTCCCTCAAGGACCTGCCGACGGCGCCCGCACCCGGTCTGGTCGTGGCCGCTGTCCCCGAGCGCGTCGACCCGCGCGACGCGCTGTGCGCGCGCGACGGCCTCACGCTCGCGACGCTGCCCCCGGGTGCCCGCGTCGGGACCGGGTCGCCGCGGCGCGCCGCCCAGCTGCGCGCGCTGCGCCCCGACCTGGTGGTCGAGGACATCCGCGGCAACGTCGACACGCGCCTGGGCCGCGTGGCCGGAGGCGCCGCGGGCGGGCCGGGCGCCGGCGGTGACCTCGACGCGGTCGTGCTCGCGGCCGCCGGTCTGGCGCGCCTCGGCCGCCTTTCCGCCGTCACCGACCTGCTGGACCCCGAGCACATGGCGCCCGCGCCCGGTCAGGGCGCGCTCGCCGTCGAGTGCCGGCCGGAGCTGCTCGAGGGCGCCGGGCCCGTCGCGGAGGCGCTGCGCGCGCTCGACCACCTGCCCACACGGCTGGCCGTGACCGCCGAGCGGACGCTGCTGACGGTGCTCGAGGCCGGGTGCGCGGCCCCCATCGGCGCGCTCGGGTCCGTGGAGAGGGCCACCGGCGCCGCGCGGCACGGCGCCGGTCAGCGGCTGCGCCTCGACGCCGTGGTGTGCGCGCCCGACGGCGCCGGCCAGGTGCGCTCGTCGGCGTCGGTGCCGCTGCCCGCCCAGCGCGAGGCGCAGGTCGCGGCGGCACGCCGCCTCGGGGAGGAGGTCGCGCGGCACCTGCTCCTCGCCGGCGCCGCCGAGCTCGCGGACCTGCCCGGGACGCTGGGCCCCGTCGACGGCGGGGCGCCCTCGGTCGGGGCACGCGCGGGACGCCCGGGCGAGGACGACGCGTGACGCCCGATCTCGCCGGCTGGCGTGTGCTCGTCCCCCGCGGTGGCGAGTGGGGCGAGCGGGTGGCCGGGATGCTGCACCAGCACGGTGCCGAGAGCGTCGTCGTACCCCTCATCGAGTTCGCACCGCCGCAGGACCTCACGCCGTTCGACTCCGTCCTCAACCGCCTCGCGCGCGGCGACTACGACTGGCTGGTCGTCACCAGCGCCACCACGGTGCAGTCGCTCTCGGGTCGCGTGGTGACGCTGGTCAACCGGGGCCGCGAGACGCCCGCGACGGCGCTGGCCACGTTCGTGGGCGACACGAGCGTGGCCGCCGTCGGCCCCGGCACCGCGCGGGCGCTCGAGCGCGCCGCGGTGACGCCGTCCCTCGTGCCCACCGGCGAGCGGTCCGCCCGCGGCCTGCTCGCGGAGTTCCCGCGCCCCGAGGACGTCGTCCGCCTGCCCGGCCGGCCCGGGCGGGTCCTGCTCCCGCAGTCCGACCTCGCCGAGCCGACGCTCGCCGACGGGCTGCGTGGGCTCGGCTGGGAGGTCGACGTCGTCGTGGCCTACCGGACGCTGTCCGGACCGGTGCCCGGCGAGGGCCTGCGCACGCAGGTGCGGACCGGCGAGTTCGACGCCGTCCTGCTCAGCTCCGCGAGCACGGTCGCCAACCTGCTCGAGCTCGTCGGCACCCCGCCGCCCACCACGGTCGTGTGCTGCATCGGCCCGCGCACCGAGCAGGCGGCCCGGGAGCACGGGCTGCCCGTGCACGTCGTCCCCGCCCAGGCGTCGGGCGAGGAGCTCGTCGACGCGCTCGCCGCCTACGCGGCGGGGCGGGCGCCGTCGGCCCCGCCGGGGGTCTCGACCGCGGCCCCGCCGTCACCCCGTCCCCCCGAGGAGTCCTGATGCCGTTCCCCGCGGTCCGTCCGCGCCGCCTGCGCACCACCCCCGCGATGCGCCGCCTGGTCGCGCAGGCCCACGTCACGCCGGCGCAGCTGGTGCTGCCCCTGTTCGTGCGCGAGGGGGCGAGCGAGCCCGTGCCGATCGGCTCCATGCCCGGCGTCGTGCAGCACAGCCGGGACAGCCTGCGTGCCGTGGCCGCGCGCGCGGCGACCGCCGGCCTCGGCGGCGTCATGCTCTTCGGCGTCCCCACCACGCGCGACGCCACCGGCAGCGCCGCCTGCGACCCCGCGGGCGTGCTCAACCGCGCGATCGCCGACGTCGTCGCGGAGGTGGGCGACGCCGTCGTCGTGCAGGCGGACCTGTGCCTCGACGAGTTCACCGACCACGGCCACTGCGGCGTCCTGGACGCGCACGGGCGGGTGGACAACGACGCGACGCTCGAGCAGTACCGGGCGATGGCGCTCGCGCAGGCCGAGGCCGGCGCCCACCTGCTGGGGCTCAGCGGCATGATGGACGGCCAGGTGGCCGCGGTGCGCGACGCGCTCGACGGCGCCGGCCGGTCCGACGTCGCGCTGCTGGGCTACGCGGCCAAGTACGCGTCGGCGTTCTACGGGCCGTTCCGCGAGGCCGTCGAGTCCACCCTCGAGGGCGACCGGCGCACGTACCAGCTGGACCCGGCGAACCGCCGCGAGGGCGTGCGCGAGGCGCTGCTCGACGTCGACGAGGGCGCCGACGTCGTCATGGTCAAGCCCGCGATGTCCTACCTGGACGTGCTGGCGGACGTGGCCGCCGCGAGCCCGGTGCCCGTGTGGGCGTACCAGGTCTCGGGCGAGTACGCGATGGTCGAGGCGGCCGCGGAGCGCGGCTGGATCGACCGCCGGCGGGCCGTGACCGAGTCCGTCGTGAGCATCCGGCGCGCGGGGGCCGACGCCGTGCTGACCTACTGGGCGCTGGAGCTGGCGTCCTGGCTGAAGGAGGAGCAGTGAGCGAGCCCGCGGGCAGCGGTACGGCGGACGGTGCGATCAGCAGCGACCCCGGCGGTCGTGGCGTGACCGGCACGGCGTCGGTGGACGCCGTCGGCGGCGTGCCGGAGGCCGGCTCGACGTCCGGTGACCACGGGCCGAGCGAGGTCGCGCCGGCGGAGCGCGCCCTCGGCGGCGGCGCGGTGCCGGACCGGACCGAGGTGCCCGTGTCCGAGGCGCTCTTCGCCGAGGCCCAGGCCGTGCTGCCCGGCGGCGTGAGCTCGCCCGTGCGCGCGTTCCGGTCGGTCGGCGGGACGCCGCGGTTCATGGTCTCGGCGAGCGGCGCGTACCTCACCGACGCCGACGGCCACGAGTACGTGGACCTCGTCGGGTCGTGGGGCCCCGCGCTGCTGGGTCACGCCCACCCCGGCGTGGTCTCGGCCGTGCAGGACGCCGCCGCGCTCGGCCTGTCCTTCGGGGCGCCGACCGCGCGCGAGACGGACCTGGCCGAGGAGATCCGGCGGCGCGTCCCGGCCGTCGAGCGGCTCCGCTTCGTCTCGACCGGCACCGAGGCGACCATGACGGCCGTGCGCCTCGCGCGCGGCGTGACCGGGCGGCCGCTCGTCGTGAAGTTCTCGGGGTGCTACCACGGGCACCTGGACTCGCTGCTGGCCGCCGCCGGGTCCGGCGTGGCGACGCTCGCGATGCCCGGCTCGGCGGGCGTCACGCCGGCGACGGCGGCCGAGACGCTCGTCCTGCCGTACAACGACGTCGCCGCGGTCGAGGCCGCGTTCGCCGCCCACGGCGACCGGATCGCCGTCGTGATCACCGAGGCGGCGCCCGCGAACATGGGCGTCGTGCCGCCGTTGCCGGGGTTCAACCGCGCGCTTCGGGAGATCACCGCCCGGCACGGGGCGCTGCTCGTGCTCGACGAGGTGCTCACCGGGTTCCGTGCCGGGCCGTCCGGCTGGTGGGGCCTCGAGGGCGCCGTCGAGGGCTGGGCCCCCGACCTGCTGACCTTCGGCAAGGTCATCGGCGGCGGGCTCCCCGTCGCCGCCGTCGGCGGGCGGCGCGACGTCATGGAGCAGCTGGCTCCGCTGGGCCCGGTCTACCAGGCGGGCACCTTGTCCGGGAACCCCGTCGCGACCGCGGCGGGGCTCGCGACGCTGCGCGCGGCCGACGCCGAGACGTACGTCCGGATCGCCCGAGCGGCCGACGCCGTGTCCCACGGCCTCTCCGCGGCGCTCGCCGCGCAGGGGGTGGCGCACTCGATCCAGCGGGCCGGCACGCTGTTCAGCGCGGCGTTCGTGGACCCCGCCGACGGGCCCGTGACCGACTACGCGCGGGCGCAGCAGCAGGAGGCGTTCCGCTACCCGGCCCTGTTCCACGCGCTCCTGGAGGCGGGGGTGCACGCGCCGCCGAGCGTGTTCGAGGCGTGGTTCGTCTCGGCCGCCCACGACGACGCGGCGGTCAACCGCATCCTCGACGCGCTCCCCGCCGCCGCCCGCGCCGCGGCGGCGGCCACCCCCGAGCCGGCCTAGGCCCAGCCGCCCACCCCAACCCGCCCACGCACCACCAGCCCACCCACGGCGGCAGGCCCAGCGCCGCCGCACCCGGCCGCTCCACCCGCCGCACAGATGTTCGGATGCGAGCACCTGCACCCCTGGAGTGGTTCCTTACGCGGCCACCCGCACGGATGCGCGCGTTCGCGCATCCGCACCGCCGCCGCACCTGGCGCGGGGGCGGCGGGTGAGCGGGGCCCGGGGGCGCAGCGGCGGGCCCGGGTCAGGCGGTCGTGAGGCCGTAGGGGACCGTGCGGGTGCCGGTGACCCGGCCCCACTGGTGGGTGCCGTGCTCCCAGTGCCACCACTCCTGCTCGTTGACGACGAAGCCCGCCGTCACCATGACGTGGGCGAGGAGGCGCCGCGCGTCGCGGGTGGCGGGGTCCGCGCCGGGGACCTCGAGCGCCGTCGGGGCCGCGTCGGGCGTGAAGGCGTCGAAGTCGGTGCCGAGCGCGAGCGGCAGCCCGCGCCAGGCGAGCGTGAGGTCCACCGTGCCGCCGGTCGTGTGGGGCGGCGCAACCGGTCCGTCCGGGTCGGCCACGAAGCCGGTCACGGGCCCCCCGTGCGCCCGCTCGTAGAAGGCGACGAGCTCCCGCTGCAGCGCCTGGGGCCGCCAGGCGTCCAGGACGCACAGGGACCAGCCGGGAGGCAGCGACCGGTCGGCGGCCCGCAGCCGCGCGACGACGTCGGCCCGCAGCCGCGGCTCGGCGGGCACGGACGGCAGGTGGAGGTGGGCGTACACGCCGAAGGTCGCGAGCGCGGGGCGCACCGGCACGAGCGGCGTGCGGTCGTCGGCGACCACGACGTCGTCGGCGCCCAGCACCGGCACGGGCGCGGCGACGGCCGGCAGCCCGGTGGGGACCACCGCGTCGGGCGGGACGGGGGCGAGCCAGCTCACGTCGTCACCCGCGTGGTCCACTCGAAGTGCACCCCCGAACCCGGCCACACCAGCGACTCGGGCGGCGCCTGGAAGACGTACCGCTGCAGGATCTTCGTCGACTCCTTCGCGGTGTCGCCGAGGCTTCGTCCGGGTGCGTGCGCGAGGAACGGCTGGGCCTCGAGCTGCAGCGACGGGTCCTGCGTGTAGAGGGTGAACGCCACGCGCGTCGCGCCGGCGCAGAAGTAGCGCGGGAAGAGCACGGGGAACGTCGTCGTCGCGGGGTCGAGCGGGAAGTCGAACGAGATCTCGACCATGACGTGCTCGTCGCGCCGGTCCTCGGGGGCGAGCGTGGCCTCCCAGCGCACCAGGTCGGGGATCGGCTCCCCGTGGGCCACCACGAGCGGCACGGACCGGCCGCCGACGTTGAGGGTGACGCGGCAGTGCTCGAGCACCGCCTCGCGCCAGGTGTCCCGGTCCACGCCGGGCAGCGGCACGAGCTCGCGCAGGATGCAGCCGGCGAGCTGGAACTCGTTGTGCAGGGCCGACGACGTCCGGGCGGCGCTCACCCAGACCACGCCGTCGGCGCCGACCGGCAGCACCCGCCGGGAGCGCAGCCGCGTGGTCACGAAGGTCGTGGGCACCGCGAGGGCGCCCACGGTGACCTCGCGCCCGGGATGGACGCCGATGTCGTACGCGAGGTCCCACACGACCGAGCGGCGCTCGTGGCCGGCGGCCAGCAACGGTTCGACCGCCTCCGACCAGACCACCTGCGACCACTTGCGTGAGCCCTCGTCGCCGTCCAGTGACGCGTCGAGCACGGCCCGGTGCAGCCCGCGGACCTTGGGCAGCGGGACGAGGCCACGGATGCGGTCGGGGTCGAGGTCCCACAGCGAGGCACTGAGCTCGGGCAGGAAGATCGCGCCCGCGGCGACACCGGCGACGATGAGGACGAACTCCTGCAGCTGGGGCCAGTCGCCGCGGGCGTCCAGGGCCACGTAGATCGCGAAGCAGACGACCACGATGACCCACGCGCGGCGCGCCGCCGCCCGGACCAGGTGGTTCCACAGCATCACTGCCCGGGCGCGCAGGCGCATGGCTACTCCACCTCTCGACGGCCGCGCGCGGCACGCGGCCGCCGCGATTCTCCCGTCCCCGGCGAGCCACGTGATCATCGGCGCGCCGGTGGGCCCGCGCCGCCCCTCTGCCCCGCCCGGCAGCCGGCGCCCTCGCCCGTACCGGCAGGCACGCCACCCCCGCGGCTCACTCGCGCGGATCCGTGCATCTGCGCGGATGGAGGGGTTCCTTACGCGGCCAGGTGCACGGATGCGCGCGTTCGAGCATCCGCACGCCGGGGCGCCGGGGTGGTGGGTGGTGGGGTGGTGGTGCCAGGGGGTGGGCGCGGGCCCGGTGGCGCCGGGCGCGGGCCCGGTGGTGCCGGGCGCGGGGGCCGGGGTGCCTGGGCGAGAGGGGGCCGTCAGCGCTCCGTGAGGACCGACCAGCCGTGGGGCGGGACCGTGACGCGCGCGTCGCCGGTCAGGTTCCCGCTGCCGGCCTCGACGGACGTGGCTCCGGGGACGTCGAGCGTGGCGGCGTCGTCGGCGAGGTTGAGCGCGACCACCAGCGCCTCCCCGCCGGCGGCCACCCGGTAGACCAGGTGCTCGTTCGTCGTCGTCAGGAGCGTCGCGGGAGCGGTGTGCAGCCACGGGTGCCGGCGCCGCAGCGCGATGAGCTCGCGGTGCAGCGCGAGGACGTGCGCCGCCTCCCCCTCCACGGGCCCGGGGCGGTCGGGGAACTCCGGGCGCACGGCGTCGTCGCCGCCCGCGCGGTCCTCCTTGACGCCGCGCATCCCCAGCTCGTCGCCCGCGTAGACGGTGGGCGTGCCGCCGAGCGTGAACAGCAGCACGACGGCGTGGGCCAGGTGCCGCTCGTCCGTGAGCCGGCTGGCGATGCGCGTGACGTCGTGGTTGCCGACGAAGGTCAGGGGGACGAAGTGCTCGAGGAACCCGTTGTGCCGCTGCAGGGACCACGCGAGCTCGTGGAAGTTCGTGTCGTTGAGCGAGCTCCAGATCGCCTTCCACAGCTCGTACTGCGTCACGGCGTCGAACCCGGCGCGCTCGACCGCCTCGACGTAGTCGCCGTGCAGCACCTCCCCGAAGACGTAGGCGTCCGGGTGCCGCTCGCGCACCCGCGGCAGCACCCTGGCCCAGAACGACGCCGGCACGGCGTAGGCCGCGTCGAGCCGCCACCCGTCGACCCCCCGTGAGAGCCAGTGATCCATCACCGCGACCACATGGTCGACGACGACGTCGGCGTCGTGGTCGAGCGCGACCAGCGCGTGGTGGCCCTCGAAGTCGACGTACTGCGGCTCCGTGCCCGGGCCGGCGCCGTCGGGCCAGTGCAGGCGGAACCAGGCGTCCGACGGCCCGCCCGGTCCGTCGCGCAGCACGTCCTGGAACGCCGGGAAGCCGCGGCCCACGTGGTTGAAGACGCCGTCGAGCGTCACGCGCAGGCCGCGGGCCCGGGCGGCGTCGACGAGCGCCACCAGGTCGGCCTCCGTGCCGAGCCGCGGGTCGACCCGGAAGTGGTCGACGGTGTCGTAGCCGTGCGTCTGCGACGCGAACACCGGTCCCAGGGCGATCCCCGAGAGGCCGAGCTCGACGACGTGGTCCAGCCACGCGGCGATGCGGCCCAGGCGCGGGACGGGCGGGGCGTCGTCGGGCAGCGCCGTGGGCTCGGCGCCGACGAAGCCCAGCGGGTAGACGTGCCACCACAGGGCGTGGTCGACCCATGCGGGGCCGGTTCGCGTGGTCATCATGACGACCGTACCCGTGCCCGGTCGCGACGGCAGCGCCGCCGGAATACCCCAGGGGGGTACCGTGTTGGAGCGGACGAGACCCGGGAGGACGCCATGGCCGGCTACAGCGGCAGCAAGGACGAGTACCTCAAGCGGCTGCGCCGCATCGAGGGCCAGGTGCGCGGCATCGCGCGCATGGTCGACGAGGACGAGTACTGCATCGACATCCTCACCCAGGTCTCGGCCGTCACCAAGGCCCTCCAGGCCGTGAGCCTGGGCCTGGTCGAGGACCACCTCGGGCACTGCGTGGTCCACGCGGCGCGCGAGTCGGACGAGGCCGGCGAGGCCAAGGTCCGCGAGGCGGCCGACGCGATCGCCCGCCTCGTCCGCAGCTGACGACCCCCGCACCGGCGGCACCGCCGGGCAGGAAGAACCCACGAAGGAGCACCCCATGAGCACCACCACCACGATCGGCGTCCAGGGCATGACCTGCGGCCACTGCGTCAGCGCGGTCGACGAGGAGCTGCGGACCCTCCCGGGCGTGACCGACGTCGCGGTCGAGCTGGTCTCCGGTGGCACGTCGCAGGTGACGATCACCTCCGACGCCGCCCCGTCGGACGACGCCGTCGCGGCCGCCGTGGCCGAGGCCGGCTACGCCGTCGCACCGCCGCGCTCGCTGCTCTGAGCACGCGGCACCCGATCTCCACCCACCCCTCGTCAGGACGTGATGGCATGACCACCCCGCTCGAGCAGACGGCGACACCCATCGCCACGGTCGACCTCGCGGTCGAGGGGATGACGTGCGCGTCCTGCGTGGCCCGCGTCGAGAAGAAGATCAACCGGGTCGAGGGCGCGACGGCGACCGTCAACCTCGCCACGGAGACCGCCCACGTCGAGCTCACCGACGACGTCGACAGCGCGACCCTGGTCAAGGCCGTCGAGAGCGCGGGCTACACGGCCCGCGTACTGCGCCGCAGCGCCCCCGCCCGCCAGGCCCCGGGCGGAGGGTTGGGACCACATGACGGTCACAACCCTCCGTCGCACGACGGGGCTGGGCACGGGGTCGAGCACGCGCTGTCGGGCCACGCCATGGGCGAGGGCCACGCGATGGGCGAGGACGCCGACATGTCCGCGCCGACGCCGGACCGAGGCGCCGACCTGCGACGGCGGCTCGTCGTGGCCGCCCTGCTCACGACGCCGGTCGTGCTGCTGTCGATGGTGCCCTCCCTGCAGTTCCCCGCCTGGCAGTGGGTCGTCACAGCCCTCGCCCTGCCGGTGGTGACGTGGGCGGCCTGGCCGTTCCACCGCGCCGCCGCGCGGGCCGCCCGCCACGGCGCGTCCACGATGGACACGCTCGTGTCCCTCGGGGTGATCGCCGCGACCGGGTGGTCGCTGTGGGCCGTGACGCTGGGCGGCGCGGGCGAGATCGGCATGCACATGGAGCCGACGTTCCCGCCGCGCGCGTCCGCCGGGCACGCCGGCACCCCCGAGCTGTACTTCGAGGTCGCCGCGGTGGTGACGACCTTCCTGCTCGCCGGGCGCTACGCCGAGCACCGCTCGCGCCGCCGCGCCGGTGACGCGCTGCGCACCCTGCTCTCCATGGGCGTCGCGGACGTCGAGCTCGTGCGCCGTGGCGACGACGCGACCTCCCGCCGCATCCCCGTCGCCGACCTGCGCGTGGGGGACGTCTTCGCGGTCCGCCCGGGCGAGAAGGTCGCCACCGACGGCGTCGTGGTGAGCGGGACCAGCGCCGTGGACGCGTCGCTCCTCACGGGCGAGCCCGTCCCCGTCGACGTCGGCCCCGGGGACCCGGTGACCGGCGCGACCGTCAACGCCGAGGGCTACCTCGAGGTCCGAGCGACGCGCGTGGGCGAGGAGACGGTGCTCGCCCAGATCGGACGGCTCGTCACGCAGGCGCAGACCGGCAAGGCGCGCGTGCAGCGCCTCGCCGACCGCATCTCGGCGGTCTTCGTGCCCGTCGTGATCGTCATCGCGATCGGCGTGCTCGCCGCCTGGCTGCTGTCGGGCGCCGGAGCGCAAGCCGCCTTCACCGCCGCGGTCGCGGTCCTGATCATCGCGTGCCCGTGCGCCCTGGGCCTCGCGACGCCGACCGCGCTGCTCGTCGGCACCGGCCGCGGCGCCCAGCTCGGCGTGCTCATCAAGGGCCCGGAGATCCTCGAGCAGACCCGTCGCGTCGACACCGTCGTGCTCGACAAGACGGGCACGGTGACGGCGGGCCGGATGGAGCTGGTCGACGTGGTCACGGACGAGGACCCGGGCGAGGTGCTGCGGGTCGCCGGCGCCGTCGAGTCCCGCTCGGAGCACCCGGTCGCCCGCGCGATCGCGGCCGCCGCAGCGGTGCCCGCGGCGGACGACGCCCGCGGCGCGGACGGCGTGGTCATCGGCTCCGACGAGGTGACCGAGTTCGCCAACGTCCCCGGACGCGGTGTCGTCGGCGTCGTGCGCACGGCCCACAGCGGGCTCGACCTGGCGCGGCGCGTCCTCGTCGGCCGACCCGGGTGGCTGCGCGAGAACGGCGTCGACACGAGCGGCCTCGACGAGCGCTTCACGGCCGCCGAGACGGGCGGCGCCACGGCCGTCATGGCGGCGTGGAACGGCGTCGCGCGCGGCGTGCTGGTGCTGCGCGACCCGGTGAAGCCGACGTCGGCCCGGGCGATCGCCGAGCTGCGCGACCTGGGCCTGCGGCCCGTGCTCCTCACCGGCGACAACGCGGGCGCGGCGCGGACCGTCGCGGCCGAGGTGGGCATCGACGAGGTCGTCGCCGAGGTCCTGCCGGCGGACAAGGTCGAGGTCGTCCGCCGGCTGCAGGCCGAGGGCCGCGTCGTCGCGATGGTCGGCGACGGCGTCAACGACGCCGCGGCCCTCGCGCAGGCCGACCTGGGCCTGGCGATGGGCACGGGCACCGACGTCGCGATCCAGGCCGCCGACATCACGCTCGTGCGCGGTGACCTGCGCGCCGCCGGCGACGCCGTACGCCTGTCCCGGCGGACCCTGCGGATCATCAAGCAGAACCTGTTCTGGGCCTTCGCCTACAACGTCGCGGCCATCCCGCTGGCGGCGCTGGGCCTGCTCAACCCGATGATCGCGGGCGCGACGATGGCCTTCAGCTCCGTGCTGGTGGTGACCAACTCGCTGCGCCTGCGCCGGGCGCCGTGAGGCGGGGCCCCGTCAGCGGAAGCGGCGGCCCTCGTCGCGGCGGTACGCCCACAGCGCGAAGGCCGTGAACAGCACGCCCCAGCCCACGAGCACCGGCAGCGCGGCGGGGTACGCCTCGGCACCCGTGAGGGTCTGCACCAGCAGGTCGCGGCCCGCGCGGCTCGGCAGGGCCTGGGAGATCGAGTCCAGCCAGCCGGGGAAGATCTCTGGCGGCATGAAGAGCCCGCCGGCGAAGGCGATCGGGAACAGCACGACCTGGACGACGGCGAGCGCGGCCTTCGCGCTCGTCGAGTAGCCGATGCCCAGGCCCAGGCCGAGGAACGGCAGCGCCACGCCGACGATGACGAGCACCGCGAGGGCGAAGCGCCCCGGTGTGACGCTGGCCTCGGTGAAGAGCCACGCGATGAGGACGAGCGGCACCAGGCCCAGGAGCGCGAAGAACCCGCCGGTGAGCATCCGGCCGAGCATGCGCGGCGCGGGGCCGGCCGGCAGGGTCCGCACGTACGGGTCGAAGGGCTGCGCGCGGTCCTCCGCGGCGCCCGCGCCGAACGTGAACAGGCACGTCGACATCACGGCGAACATCGCGAGCTGCCCGACGGCCGCGGTCGCGGCCACGGGGTTGCTCGCGATGGCCTCCTGCGGCACGACGAAGAAGAACATCGCGAGCGCGGGGAACAGCATGTTGCCGATGACGGCGACCGGGATCCGCAGCGTCTCGAGCACCTGGTAGCGCGTGTGCAGACCCGCCAGGCGCAGGGTCGTGGCCAGCGGCGTGCTCATGCGAGGACCTCCGGGATGGTGGTGGGCGCAGCCGGGCCGGCGGCGGTGAGCGCGAGGAACGCCTCCTCGAGCGAGGCCCCGCGCACCTCGAGCCCGTGGAACGGCAGGCGGGCGAGGGCGCGGACGAGCGCGTCCGCGTCGGCGGCGAGCACCTCGAAGCGGTCGCCGTCGCGCACGACGTCGTGCACCCCGGGGAGCGCCCGCACCGCCGCCTCGTCGGCGCCCGGCAGGCTCACGGTGACCCGGCGCAGGGACACGCGGTCGAGCACCGCCGCGAGCGTGTCGTCGACGAGCACGCGGCCCTGCCCGATGACGACGACGCGCTGGGCCAGGGCCTCGATCTCCTCGAGGTAGTGGCTCGTCACCACGACCGTCGCGCCGTCCGCGTGGTAGTCGCGCAGGGCCTGCCACAGCAGGTGTCGGGCCTCGACGTCGAGCCCGGTGGTGGGCTCGTCGAGCAGCACCAGGCGCGGGCGCCCGACCAGCGCGAGGGCGACGGCGAGGCGGCGCTTCTGGCCGCCGGAGAGGCCGCCGGTCTGCCGGCGCACGAGGTCGGTGAGGCCGAAGCGCTCGAGCACCTCGCCGCGCGGCATCGGGTCGGGGTAGTGGCCCGCGACGAAGTCGGTGACCTCGCCGACCGTGAGCGTCGGCGGCAGGCCCGTCTCCTGCGGTGTGGTGCCGAGGCCGACGCGGTTCGCCGGGTCGCGCGGGTCGCCCCCGAAGAGCCGCACGGTCCCCGCGTCCGGGCGGCGCAGACCGGTGACGAGGCTGAGCAGCGTGGTCTTGCCGGCGCCGTTGGGCCCGAGCAGGCCCACGAGCTCGCCGGCGCGCACGGTGACGGACACGTCGTCGAGCGCGACGGTGCTGGCGAACCGCCGGGTGACGCCGCGGACCTCGACGGGGGGCACGGGCTCGCCGGGTGCGGCGTGCGCGGGTGCAGGTGCGGCGTGCCCGGGGGCGCCGCGGCGGTCGGTGGTCATCGGTCCTCCGTGGTCGTGGGCGTGCCGGCGGCCGCGGCCGGCGGGGTGAGCAGGGCCTGGAGCCCGGCGACGTACTCGTCGAACGCGCGCCGGCCCGCGGCGGTCGCCTCGACCTGGGTCGAGGGGACGCGCCCCTGGTGGCCCTTGGTGACGGTCACGTAACCGGCGTCCTCGAGCCGCCGCAGGTGCGTCGAGAGGTTGCCGGCCGTGATGTCGAGCAGGCCCTGCAGGCGCGGGAAGGTGAGGCGGTCGCCCGGCGGCAGCGCCGTCAGGGTCGTCATGATCCGCAGCCGGGCCTGGCTGTGGATGACGGGGTCGAGGTCCGGCGTCATGCCCGGACCTCCGGCACCCCCGGCTGCAGCCGGGTCCTACGGGCCCGCCGCACGGCATCGGTCCCCGCGGCGACGAGCATCCCGCCGCCGCCCGCGACGGCCATGACCCCGAGCATGTGGGGGTGGCCCACGAACGCCGCGACCACCGTCACCGCGCCGATCACCGCGCCGAGCGCGAACTGGGTGCGGTCGCCCCACAGGGCGCCGCCCGCCATGTACAGGGCGGCCACCACGAGGCAGGGCACGAGCGTCATGACGATCGTGACGATCACGCCGTCGGCCCCGGCCCGCTGGAGCGCCGCCGAGAGGGCGAACACGGCCGCGAAGGCGACGAACCACGTCATGCCGTACATCGCTCCCTGCACCGCCGAGGTGCCCTCGATGCCGCGGGTGCGCGCCACGAGGTGCCACGTCGTGACGCCACCGGCCGCGACCAGCAGGCCGACGAAGCCCGCGAGCGCGACTCCCACACCGATCGAGGCGATGCCGGACTCGGCGAGCCACAGCAGCCCGAAGCCGAGCAGCCACGCCGCGCCCCACGCGCCGAACAGGACGCGGGCGTCGACGTCCGTGGCCGAGCGCACCCGCTCGCGCTGCTCGGCCACGATGCGGGCGACGGCGGCCGGGTCGAGCGGCGCCGCATCGTCGTCGTCCGCCATGCCGGGACCTGCCTGGGTCATCGCCACTCCCTCGCCGGTCGGCACCGTCGGGGGTGCCGAGTACTTTGCGGTGCAAACTCGTTTGCCGAGCATCTCCCATCGGGGTGCCGACGTCAACAGCCCGTCCACCGGCGGCGGAGCAGCGCGCCGGAGGGAGGCTCTGCCGGCCCCGCTGTCGTAGGTTGACGAGATGCCCACGCCCGCCGCGTCCGGAGACGGCAGCGGCGCGCGCACCCAGGGCCCGGACGCCGAGCCGTCGCGCCGGCGGCTCACCGCCGAGATCTGGATCGTCCTCGGCCTCTCGCTCGGCCAGTCCGGCGTCTACGCGCTGCTGCGGCTGTGGGACCGGTACACGCGCGAGGTGCCCCTCGCGCAGCAGTCGACGACGCTGAACGCGACGCAGTCCGACCGACCCTGGCTGGACCTCGCGTACCAGCTCGCGAACATCGCGTTCGCCCTCGTGCCGGTCGCGCTCGCGCTGTACCTCCTCTCCGCCTCCGGTCGCGGGGTGCTGCACCGGATCGGCCTGGACCGCTCCCGGCCGTGGCGGGACCTGGGCGTGGGCCTCGGCCTGGCGGCCGTCGTCGGCCTGCCCGGGCTGGGGCTGTACCTGGTGAGCCGCGCGCTGGGGCTGACGGTCCAGATCAACGCCTCGGGCCTCGAACCGCACTGGTGGGCCGTGCCGGTGCTGGTGCTCTCGGCGCTCCAGAACGCCCTGCTCGAGGAGGTCGTCGCGGTCGCGTACCTGATCGAGCGCCTGCGGGCGCTGCGCTGGAGCGTGCCGGCGATGATCGTCGCGAGCTCGCTGCTGCGCGGCAGCTACCACCTGTACCAGGGGCCGGGCATGGCCGCGGGCAACGTCGTCATGGGCGTCCTCTTCGCCGCCTACTACCTGCGGACCCGCCGCGTGATGCCGCTGGTCGTCGCACACACCGCGCTCGACGTCGTCTCGTTCGTCGGCTTCGCCGTGCTGCCCGACGAGTGGCTCGAGGCCCTCGGCGTCAGCTGACCGCCGGCACCCGCGCGACGAGCGCCTCGATCCCGTCCGTGCTCCCTCGTCCGCCGGGACGCGGTCAGGAGCGACCGAGGCGGCTCCCGCCGTGCTTCTTGTGGACCGCCTGGCGGCTCACCCCCAGCAGCGTGGCGATGCCGGCCCAGGAGACGCCGCGCAGGCGCGCCCGGCGCACCTGGACCGCCTCCTGGCGCTCGATCTCGGCGCGCAGCGCGCGCAACGCCGCGAGCGCGGAGACGGGGTCGTCCCCCTCCGCCTGTCCCACGAGGGTCCGCATGGTCTGCTCCTCCGTCACGGTCCAGGTCCTTCCCCTCGGCCTCGTGTCAATCGTCGTTGACACTGGGTGGAGTGTCAACCCTGGATGACACGCCGTTCACGACGTCGACCGCCCGCGACGTGGCGCCGCTGCCCCGGCGACACCCGGACCTAGACTCACCACCATGTCGAGTGCGCCACCCGAGGGCCTGACGGCCCCCGGTGGAGGGGGGACGCCGCGCGCCACCCGGCCCCAGCGGGTCGGTGGCCGCCTCGGGCGCGCCCCGGACGCGGGCGCCGGAGCGGGCGTCGAGATCCTCGACGCGCCCGCCGCACGCGTCCACCACCCCGCCGACCTGGTCGGCGTCGTGCTGTGCGCGCTCGGCATCGCGCTCGTCGTCGTCATCGCGGTCTACGCCCGCGGCACCACCAGCGGCGTGACCGAGGACGTGCAGGACTTCGAGTCGCTCGTGCAGCGGATCCTCGTCGTCCCCGTCGCCGTCCTCGAGGGTCTCGTCACCACGCTCGTGCCCCTCGCCGTGCTGGCCGAGCTCATCTGGCGGCGCCTGGTCCGCTACTCGATCGAGGCAATCGTCGCCGCCGTGCTCGCGGCGCTCGCGGCGCTGGGCGCCGCCTGGCTCATCACCACCTTCGGGCTGCCCGAGCTGCGGTCCAGCTTCAGCGTGTGGTCCGGCGGCGAGCGCTCGGTGGTCATCCCCGGGACGCTGTCCGGCGTGGCCGCGCTGCTCACGGTCGCGGGCGCCCGCGGGCGGCGCAAGACGGTCGGCTGGTCGTGGAACTTCCTGTGGCTCGGGCTCGGCGTCGCGCTGATCAGCGGCGTGCTCACGCTGCCCGCGGCGCTCATGACGGTGCTGGTGGGCCGGATCGTGGGGCTGGGCGTGCGGTACCTGTCCGGCGTGCAGAGCGAGCGCGCGTACGGCGACGCGCTGGTCGCGGGCATCCGTCGCGCCGGCTTCGAGCCCGCCCGACTCGTGCGCGTGCAGGACGTCACCACCGAGGACCGGCACGAGGTCGGCATCGACACCGCCGCCGACCCCGACGCCGACCTCGCCGCCCTCGCGATCGCACGCCACGGCGACAACCGCGTCTACGCGATGACGACGACGGACGGCGAGCGGCTCGACGTCGTCGTGCTCGACGGCGACCGGCAGGTCGTCGGCATCCTCGTGCGCTTCTGGCGCTCGCTGCGGCTGCGCGGGCTGGACGGACGCACCGTGGTCTCGCTGCGTCAGGCCGCCGAGCGCGCGGCGCTGCTCGCGTACGCCGCGTGGTCCGCGGGCGTGCGGACGCCGCGCCTGCTCGCGCTCGCCGAGTCCGAGGACTCGATGCTGCTGGTGCAGCAGCACGCCTTCGGCGCGGTCCCCGTGCGCGACCTGCCCTCCGAGGCCCTGACCGACGGCGTGCTCGACGCCGTCTGGGACCAGCTGCGCACGGCCCACCAGGCGGGCCTCGCGCACCGCGCGCTGACGTCCGACGTCGTGCTGGTCGACGTCGAGCCGCCGTTCGTGCCGGGGTCGCCGCCCGCCCCGGATGGCACGCCGGCGCCGGTCGACACCAGCGGCCCCGTCGTCCTGCTCACCGGCTGGGAGTCGGGCGACGTCGCCTCCTCCGACCTGGCGCAGCGGCTCGACATCGCCCAGATGCTCGCCGTGCTGGCGCTGCGGGTCGGCGCGCAGCGCGCCGTCGCGTCGGCCGCGCGCGTGCTCACGGACGAGGACCTGGCGAGCATCGGGCCGCTGCTGCAGATCATCGCGATGCCCCGCACCACGCGGGAGGAGGCGCACGCTCGCAAGGGCGTGTTCGCCGAGGTGCGCGAGGCGCTGCTCGCGCAGCTGCCCGAGGCCGACGTCGAGCCGCAGCGGCTCATCCGGTTCGGTGCACGCACTGTGCTCATGCTCGCGCTCGGCATCACCGCCGCGGTCCTCATCATCACGCGCCTCAACTTCGCCGAGATCTCGCGGGCGCTGACGAGCGCCGAGCCGTGGTGGGCGGCGGTCTCCTTCGGCCTGGGCATGGTGACGTTCGTCGGGTCCGCGATGGCCCTGGTCGCGTTCTCGCCGGTGAAGCTGCCCATGTGGCGTGCCACGCTCGTCCAGGTCGCGGGCTCGTTCGTGGCGCTCGTGGCCCCGGCCGGTGTCGGTCCGGCCGCCCTGAACCTGCGCATGCTCACGCGGCGCGGGGTGACCAACACGCTCGCCGTCGCCTCCGTCGGGCTGGTGCAGGTGTCGCAGTTCATCACCACGCTGCTGCTCCTGCTGGTGCTCTCGCTGGCGAGCGGGCGGCCGATGGAGCTGCCCTCGCGGACCGTCGTGGTCTACGCCGTGATCGTCGTGGTCGCGCTGGGCGCCTCGATGCTCGTGCCGGCGCTGCGGCGGTGGGTCGCGTCCAAGACGCTCCCGCTGTGGCGCCAGACGTGGCCGCGCCTCGTCCAGCTCATCGGCCAGCCCAAGCGGTTCGCCGTCGCGATCATCGGCAACCTGATCATGACCGTCGGGTACCTGGGCGCCTTCCAGGCCAGCCTGGCGGCCTTCGGCGAGGCGCTCCCGCTCATCGACCTCGCGCTGATCTACCTCATCGGCAACACGGCCGGTGCGCTCGTGCCGACGCCCGGCGGTCTCGGCGCGATCGAGTCCGCGCTGACCATCGGCCTCATCAACGGCGGCGTCCCGGGCGCGATCGCGGCGTCGGTCGTCGTGCTGTTCCGCGCGCTGACCTACTGGGCCCGGATCCCCTTCGGGTGGCTGGCGATGCGCACGCTCCAGCGCACCGGCGAGCTCTGAGCGCCGGGACGCCCGGAGCGGGCCTCACTCCGGGGCGGGGCCGCTCGTCAGCTTGAGGCCCACGACGCAGCCGATGAGCCCGAGGATGAGCAGGACGCGCAGGACCGACGTCGGCTCCTCGCCCGTGATCATGGCGTAGGCGACGGTCAGGCCCGCTCCGGTCGCGACCCAGATCGCGTACGACGTCCCCACGGGCAGCGCCGTCATGGCCCACGCGAGGCCGCCCATGCTCAGCACCAGGGCGACGAGGAAGACGATCGTCGGCCCCGTCCGGGTGAAGCCCTCCGACCGCCCGAGGGCCGTGGCCCAGACCGCCTCGAACACCCCGGACACGACGAGGACGACCCAGTGCACGGCACCTCCGTTGGTCGCCGTCGTGTCCGTCCGGGTACGGCGCCGCTCGTCCGGTGGCCCCGTGCGGGGCCGTCCCGATCGTCCCACATCTCAGTCGCGAGACGGATCCGGACCGCCCACGGGGCCTCCTAGGGTCTACCGCGTGACCGAGCTCGTGAACGCCTCCCGCCTCGAGGTCGGCTGGACGGACCATCCCGTCTGCGCTCCCGTCGACCTGCGCCTGGCAGGCGGTGAGGTGCTGGCGCTCGTCGGGCCCAACGGGACGGGCAAGTCCACGGTGCTGCGCGCGGTGCTCGGCCTGCTCGAGCCGCTCGCCGGCGAGCTGCGTGTGCTGGGCGAGGAGGTCGACGAGCGGCGCGCGGAGTTCCGGGCCGCCGTCGCCGCGGTCCTGGACGACGACGCCTGGTTCCCCGGTCTCACGGTGCGCGAGCACCTCCTGCTCACGGCGGCCGGTCACGGCGTGACCAGCACGACGACCGCCGTGGACGCGGTGCTCGACGTGTTCGGCATCGGGGACGTCCAGGACGCGATCCCGACCGCGCTGTCCTCGGGGCAGCGTCGCCGCCTCCTGCTCGCCGCGGCCTTCGTCCGGCCGCGGCGGCTGCTCGTGCTCGACGAACCGGAGGCGCGGCTGGACACCTCGATGCGGCGTCGCCTGGCGGACCTCCTGGCCGCCGAGGCCGCGAGCGGCACCGGCGTGCTGCTCGCCACGCACGACCCCGTCCTGCTGACGTCGCTGGGGGCCGACGCCGTGCTGATCGGTGACGAGCGGTGCCGACGGGTCCCGGCGGACGAGGCGGTCGCGGTCATGGCGGAGCTGTGAGCGTGCTGCCGCCGCTCGTCCGGGGCGAGGTGCCGCCCGGCACCAGGATCCGGCGGCTCACGGAGCAGATCGAGGGCGCACGGACGGGCCGCGGGCTCGGCGGGGTGGTCGCCGACCTCTGGTACGCCGTCACCGTCACGGCGGCGCTCGCGGCGGTGGCGTACGGGACGGCGGAGGTCGTGCGCGAGGTCGCGGTGCGGCGCACACCCGAAGGGCTCGCGATCGGCGAGGCGGGTGTGGTGCTCGTCGTCCTCGCGGTCGCGGGCGGGATGCTCGCCCTCGGGGCACGGCTCGGTCCCGTCGCACTCGGCGGCGGGGCCGCCGGGTGGTGGCTGCCGATGCCCGTGGACCGGCGTGGTCTGCTGCGGCCCTCCGTGCTGCGGTGGCCGGCGCTCGGGCTCGCCGTCGGCGCCGTCGCGGCACCCCTGGCCGCCCTCTGCTTCGGGATGCCCGGCACGCTCGGCGCGGTGCTCGGGTGGGCCGGACTGGGCGGCGGCGTCACCGCGCTGGTGGCGGCCGGCGCGGCGCTGGTGCAGCAGGCGCCCCGGGCCGCCCGCACGCGCGCCCGCACGGGAGCCGGCCCGGCAGTCGGCGCCGGAGCCGGCCCCGGCGGCCGCGAGCACCTGCGCCGCGAGCAGGCCCTGGCCGCGACCGGCGACGCGCTCGTGGCGGTCGCGGTCGCGGGCATCGCCGTCCTGCTCGCGACCGGCGGCTGGGAGGGCTGGCACCTGCACCGCGGCGGATGGGTCGCGGCGCCGCTCCTCCTCGCCGCCGGCGCGCTCACGCTGCTCGCCGACCGCGGGTCCGAGCGGCTCGACGGCGCCGGGCTGCGCCGCCTCGGTGCGCTCGGCGAGCGCGCGCAGGTCGCGGTCCTCGCGCTCGACATGCGCGAGCTCGGTCGCGCCCTGACCGCCGTGGACACGCGGGACCGGCGGCGGCCCTGGCGGCTGCGCGCGCGCGGCCCCATGTCGGCGGTCGCCGTCGCCGACCTCACGCTGCTGCTGCGCACGCCGCGCGCGCTGGTGCAGGTCGTGCTGCTGGCGCTGATCGCCGTCGTGACGGCGCGCTCGGCGCTCGTAGGGCCGGGGATCGTGCTCTACCCGGTGCTGGTGCTGACGGGGTTCTGGGCCGCCAACGCGGCGGCCCAGGGCGCCCGCCACGCGGAGCTCGTCCCCGCGCTGGACCGCACGCTGCCGCTCTCGGCGCGCTGGGCGCGGGTCGCCCACGGCGTCGCACCCCTGACGGCGGCGGCCGTGTGGTCGGCGGCCGCCGTGGCGACGGTGCCGGGCCTGGGCCCCGTGGCGCCCGCGTGGGCGCTGGTGCTCGCGGCGGCTGCGGTGCGGGCCGCCTACCGTCCGCCGCCCAAGTACCGCATGCCCGCGGTCAGCACCCCGATGGGCGGCGTGCCGCCCACGACCGGGATGACGCAGGGCGTCGACGTCGTGCTCGTCGGCACCCTGCCGACGGCGCTGGCGCTCTACGTCGGCGTCACGACGCCGATCCTGGTCGCGGTGCAGTGGGGCGTGGCGCTCGCGCTCGTCGCGGCGCTGGTCGCCGCCTCGGGCCGCCGCCCCAAGCCCTGACCGCGCGCCGGCACCACCCCGCCCCGCCCCGGCCCGCCACCCGGCCCGCGCGAGTCCGTGCGCCCGTCGGTGCTGGTGGGACGGGTGGGGCTCAGGTGAGCACCAGCGGCCCCACCCGCCCCATCGGTCACCCAGGGCGCACGGAAGCGCCGGGGCGCCGAGCCACGCGGTCGCGTCGGCCGGGTCAGCGGGGCCAGGCGGTCGCGATCGCCTCGAGGCTCGCGATGCGGCGGTCGCGGTCGATCGACGGCGTGACCAGGACCAGCTCGTCCACCTGGGCACGCTGCTGCAGGTCGCGCAGCCGGTCGACCACGACGTCGGCCGGGCCCGTCACCATCCGCTGGTCGGGCCCCTCGACGAGCCGGCGCGACGCGAACGCGCTAGATGCCGCGTACGTGCGCACGTCCTCCGGACGCAGCGGCTCGCGGATGTTGCGGGCCAGGTTCTGCATGGTCAGGGACCAGCCGGCCTCGAACTCGCCGATCGCCTGCTCGTCGTCGCTCGCGAACGCCAGGACCGACATCGCGGACCACGGCCCGGCACCGTCCGGCCCGGGGCGGAACTCCGCGCGGTAGCGGCGCAGCGCGTCGATCGCCAGGTCGGGGCTCATGTGGTGCGCGAACACCGTGCGCAGCCCGTTGATCGCGGCGAACTGCGGGCCGTACGGGCTCGAGCCCAGGACGAACACCGGTGGCTTCTCGTCCACCACGGGCGCCGCCACGAGGCGCCCGTAGGGGTGCCCCTCGGGGAACCCGTCGCCGAGGAAGGCGAGGAGCTCGGCGACCTGTCCGGGGAACTCGGAGCCGACGTCGACCTGCGCGCCGCGGCGCAGCACGTGCGCGGTCAGGGGGTCCGTCCCCGGCGCGCGGCCGAGGCCCAGGTCGATCCGGCCGGGGTAGAGCCCGAGCAGGGTGCGGAAGGTCTCCGCGACCTTGAAGGGCGCGTGGTTGGGCAGCATGATCCCGGCCGCACCCACGCGCAGCGTCGTCGTGCGTGCCGCGACGGCAGCGACCAGGATCTCCGGCGCGCTGCACGCGAGGGTCTGCATGTTGTGGTGCTCCGAGACCCAGTAGCGCCGGAGCCCGGCGGCCTCGACCGCCTGCGCGACGCGGATCGCGCCCTGCAGCGCGTCGTGCGCGCTCTCGCCGTGCTCGATCCCGACGAAGTCGAGGACCGCGAGCGGGAGGGTCCCGGTGGCGCCCGGGGAGGGCTGGGGCGTCGCGCCGTCGGCGGCGTCGGGGGCGGGTGCTGCGGCGGGGGTCGGGTGGCTCACGTGGGGGCAACCCGAGGGGGCAGGTGCGGCATTCCGCCGCACCGACCCCTTGTCGCTGCGCTCCGTCAGCAGTAACTTACGGTTCGTGGCCACTTACGGATCCGTCCTCGAGGCGCTCGCCGACCCGACGCGGCGCGCGGTGCTCGAGCAGGTCGCGGCGGCGCCCCGTCCGGTGGGGGAGCTCGCCGCGTCGTTGCCCGTGAGCCGCCCGGCCGTCTCGCAGCACCTGAGGGTGCTCAAGGAGGCCGGGCTCGTCCACGACCACGCGCGGGGCACGCGCCGCATCTACGAGCTCGACACCGCCGGCGTCGCCGCCCTCCGCGAGTACCTCGACCGGTTCTGGACGCGGCGGCTGGCTGCGTTCGCCGACTTCGTGGAGTCCGGCGCCACGCCCGGACCCGCTGGCACGCCCGGTGCCAACCCCGGCGCACCACCCCAGGAGAGGACGACGCGATGACCGTCGACAAGCACGTGGCGGCCGAGGTCGCCGTCGCCCCGATCGTGGCGCAGGTGCGGGTGAGCGCGCCGCCGGCCACGGTCTTCGAGGCGTTCACGGCGAGGATGGAGCGGTGGTGGGACCCCGGTCACTCCATCGGGGCGCAGCCGTTCACCCGCATCGGCCTGGAGCCGGAGGTGGGCGGCCGCTGGTACGAGCGCGACGCGGCGGGGGTCGAGTGCGACTGGGGCCGCGTCCTCGCGTGGGAGCCGCCGAGCCGCGTCCTGCTGACCTGGCAGATCGGCGCGGACTGGACGTACGACCCCGCGCTCGTGACGCAGGTCGAGGTCACGTTCACGCCCGCCGACGGCGGCGGCACGCTGGTGCGCCTCGAGCACCGCGGGCTCGAGTCCTACGGGGCGGCGGCGGCAGAGATGTCCGCGACCTACGGCTCCGCCCACGGCTGGGCCGGTCTGCTCGAGCGCCTCGGCGCCCGGCTCGGCGCCTGAGCGCCGGCCCCTGAGCGCCGGCTCCCGTCAGCGGGGCCGCGCCTGCGCGTCGTCGAGCCGGACCTGCGCGGGCTCCAGGCTCGTCACGGTGGTGAGCAGGAAGGCCGAGTCCTCGACCGCCACGACGCCGTGCCGCTCGTGCGTGAGGCGCGCGAGCTGGCCGGCGGCGATCTCGTCCACCTCCATGCCGGTGACGCGCACGCGCCCGGCGAGCACGAAGACGCTCGCCGCCGGCGGGGAGTTGTGCTCGGCCAGCTCGGACCCCGCGGTGAGGGCGATGACCGTCTGACGCAGGACGCCGTCGTGCAGCACGAGCTCGGCGCTGCGGCCGTGCGGCGAGGCGTGCGCGGCCGCGAGGTGCGAGCGCGTGAGGTCGGCGAGGTCGGGAAGGTCGGTCAGGTGCGGCACGGGTTCCTCCATCGTCGTCCGGTGCCCCATGGTCCCGTCCCGAGGCTCCGAGGGCGAGCGGACGTCAGCGGCGCGGCCACGACCACGGCGGCCCGTCGAGCCTGCCCTGCCCGACGACGGTCGTCGCGCCCTCCGCGCGCTCCAGCTCGAGGAGCAGGGCCTCGCCCCGCAGCGCGCGCACCAGGTCACCCGAGTGGGTCACGAGCACGACCTGGGACCGGGTCGCGGCCTCGACCACGAGCGCCGCGAGCGCCGGCATCAGGCTGGGGTGCAGGCTCGCCTCCGGCTCGTTGAGGACCAGGAGCCCGGGCGGGCGCGGGGAGAGCAGCGCGGCCGCGAGGAGGAGGTAGCGCAGCGTGCCGTCCGACAGCTCGGCCGCACCGAGCGGACGACGCAGGCCGGGCTGGTGCAGCGCCAGGCGGCAGGCTCCCTCGCCGTCCTCCACGATCTCCAGCCGCGCCCCGTCGAAGGCGTTCTCGACCGCGGCGTCCAGGACCGCACCGACCCCCACGCGCTGGATCGTGAGCAGGGCGGCGGCGAGGTCCTCGCCGCCCGCACCGAGCACGGGCGTGTAGGTGGCGACCGCCGGACGCCGGGCCCCGGCCCCGGGGTCGGTCCGGAAGTGGTCGTAGAACCGCCAGCGCCGCGCCTGCTCGCGGACCGCGTAGAGCTCGGGCGTCTGCGTCGGGTCGGCGAGCGCGGACATGAGCGACTCGTGGTCGCCCAACCGCCAGTCCGCGGTCCGCCACGAGCCGTCGTCGGACCGGGTGCGCACGCGCGGGCCGTGGCGGTCGGCGACCAGCGTCGCGGGGCGCAGCACCGGGCCGGACCAGACCGCCTCGACCTTGATCTCGGGGTCCTGCTCGAACGGGCTGACGCCGGGCTGGGGGAGCCCGAGGTCGATCGCGTACGACAGGTCGTCGCTGGAGAAGCCGAGGCGCATCGCGACAGCCGCCCGGTCGCGCGGACCGGCGTGCAGGGCCGAGCGCATCCCGCCCTCCTGCGCGAGCGTCGAGATGGCACCCTCGCGCGCGAGGTCGGCGAGCAGGCGCAGCGCCCGGTAGAAGCTGGTCTTGCCGCTCCCGTTGGGGCCCGTCACGACGGTGAGGGTCTCGAGCGCCGTGGTGACCTCGCGCAGCGAGCGGTAGTTCTCGATGGCCACGGTCCGGATCATGGTCCGCACGCTAGCCGCGCCCGCCGACAGCCGCGTCAGTGCTGAGGCGCCTCCTCGACCGGGCGCTCGTCCGCGTGGGCGACGTGCCGCAGCTCGCGCCAGATCAGGACGACGAAGACCGCCGACCCGACGAACGCGAACCAGAACGGCGCCGTGACGCCCCACTCACGCGCCACGAGCCCGCCGATCGCGGAGCCGACGACGAGCCCGCCGTAGCTGCCCATGAGGTTGACGCTCCCGACCCGGCCCTGCAGGGCGGTGGGCACGGCGCGCTGGCGCACCGTGACCGACGTCGTGCCCCAGACGAACGCGTGCAGGCCGAAGACGAAGAAGACCACCATCGCGACGGGCGCGCTGGTCGTCAGGGCCAGGGCCAGGTGCGTGAGCGTCTCGATCACCAGGCCGATCCGCATGAGGTCGCCGAGGCTGACGCGGCGGGTGATCCAGCCGTACGCGGTGGTGCCGAGCAGGCCCCCGATCGCCATCACCGTGGTGATGAGGCCGAAGCCGATGTCGGTCAGGCCCAGGCGCTCGGTCGCGTACAGGACGAGCACGGACCACGCCGCGCCGAAGGTCACGTTGAACACGGTGATGGTCAGCGCCAGGGTCCGCACCGCCGCGTGATTGCGGACCCAGCGGAAGCCCTCCACGACGTCGTGCCGCAGCCTGGTCCTGGCGGCCGGGCGGGGGTGGGCGGGCTTCGCCATGCGCGAGACGAGCACGGCGCCGAGGGCCACGAGCGCCGCCTGCGCGCCGAAGGGCACCACCGACCCGAGCGCGAACAGCGCCGCCCCCAGCGGCGGCCCGGCCAGCTGGTTGACCGTGATCAGGCCGGTCTGGAGGCGGGCGTTGGCGACGGCGAGGTCGTCGCGCGCGACGAGCATCGGCAGCAGCGTCTGGGCGCTGTTGTCGGCGAACACCTCGGCCGTGCCGAGCAGGAACAGGGCCGCGAGCACGAGCGCGACGGAGACGACGTCGGTCGCCAGGGCGAGGCAGAGCAGCGCGAGCACGCCCGCACGCACCAGGTCGACGACGACGACGATCCGCTGCCGGTCGAGGCGGTCGGACAGCGCGCCGGCCCACACGGCGAAGAGCAGCGGGGGCAGCCACTGGAACGTCGCGGCCGACGCGACGAGCAGGGGGTCCCGGGTCATCGACGCGACCAGGAGCGGGCCCGCCGCGAGCGCGATGCCGTCGCCCAGGTTCGAGACCCACGACGACGCCAGCAGCCAGCGGAACCCGGTGCCGAGGCGCGCGGGGACGACGGCTTCCACGAGGCGGCTCACGAGCCGACGAGCCTACCCGCGCGCCTGGGACGTTGGGCCCCCGGACCTAGGACCTGACTTTGAACCGGTGAAAGCCTGGGAGAGTACTCACCGGAGGGCGGAAGTCGCCCCCTGAGGGACCCGGACGCGAACTCCGACCCCTCATCCCCTGGGAAAGGTCAGTCATGTCCAGCACCGTCTCCACCAAGCCCGTCCGCCTCATCGGCCTCATCTCCATGATCGCTGGTGTCGTCCTCATCATCGCCGGCGCGACCGTGTGGACCATGGTCCGCAGCCAGCTCCTCGAGGAGAACATCACCGTCGCCGAGGACGCCGAGATGTTCGGTGGCAAGACCGTCGACGGCCCCCTGGACGCGTACTTCCAGGCCGACATCATCAACCAGCACGCGCTGCACTCCTCCGAGGGCAAGACCTACGCGGAGCTCGACAAGGAGGACCCGGTCCGCGCCACGATGATGAACGCGTCCTTCCTGCGCAGCTCGCTCTTCACCTCGGTGATCGCCTTCGGTGTCTCGGCCTTCGCCGGTGGCATGGGCGTCATGTTCCTCCTCATCGGCTACGCGCTCCGTTCGCTGGTCCCGGCCGGTGCCGCGATCACCCGCAAGGACGCGGCCGCCGCGACCGTCTGACCTCACCGTCTGACCCGTACCGGCTCGGCCGGTACCCAGCACGAAGGCCCCGCACCGATCGGTGCGGGGCCTTCGTGCGTCCGAGGTCGGGCGACGCCGCCCGCGGCCAGATCGGGTCCCTGGTCGGACATGTACCCTTGTGGTTACGTACCAACGCGGTTACGCTCGCCCCATGGATGCCGTCCTGCAAGCGCTCGCCGACCCGAGTCGGCGCACCGTCCTGGAGATCCTCCGGGACCACGAGGCCACCGCCGGCGAGCTCGCCGAGGCCCTGCCCATCGCCCGGCCCGGCGTCTCACGGCACCTGCGGGTGCTGCGGGAGGCGGGTCTGGTGGAGGCGCGGCAGGAGGCGCAGCGGCGCATCTACCGGCTGCGGCCCGAGGCCCTCGTCGAGGTCGACGAGTGGCTCGAGGACTACCGCGCGCTGTGGGGCAACCGCCTCGACGCGCTCCACACCGAGATCGCCCGAGGGAAGAAGGCCCGGCCATGAACCGTCCCGCGACGATGCGCGCACTCGACCCGACGACCGGAGCGATCCGGGTCGAGGACGTCTACGACACCGACATCGACGACCTGTGGGAGGCGTGCACGACGCCCGACCGGCTCGCGCGGTGGATCGCCCAGGTCTCCGGTGACCTGAGGGTGGGGGGCACCGTCGAGATGGTGTTCACCAGCACGTGGACCGGGCCGGCGCGGATCGAGGTCTGCGACGCGCCGCATCACCTCCTCCTGACCAGCCCGCTGCCCGACGGCGACGGGCAGACCCAGACCGAGGTGTGGCTGGAGGCCGAGGGCGACCGGACCCGGCTGGTCGTCGAGGAGCGCGGGCTGCCGCTCGACGAGCTGCACGTCCACGCCGCTGGCTGGCAGGCCCACCTCGAGGACCTGGGTCGCTCGCTCCACCTCGGCGGGCCCGCGCACCCCGACGGCTGGTCAGCCACCCGGCCCGCCGCGGGGTGGGAGCGCCGGTGGACCGAGCTGGCACCCGTGTACGAGGCCACGGGCGTGTCGTGACCTCCGACCTCGTCCCGCTGCACGACGCCTGGCATGGCGCGCCCGGACGGGCGACGCCCGGCTTCCGCGCGGTCCTGCTCGACTGGCGCGGCACGCTCGCGGTGGCGCCGACCACCGCGTGGCTCGCGCGGACGGCGCTCCGGGCACTGGGCCGCGACGCGTCGCCCGGAGCGGTCGAGAGCGTGGTCCGGAGGCTGCGTGCCGCCGACGCCTCACGCGTGGACTCCTCGGAGATCGACACCGACGTCGACGAGCACCAGGCCGCGTACCTGGAGTGGTTCGCCGCCGCGGGCCTGGACGACGAGCTGGCGGACGCGCTGTACGCCGCCGAGTCCGACCCGAGCCTCAACCCCTTCGCCGTCGACGTCGGCGAGCTCCTGCGCACGCTCGCGACGGCGGGGGTGAAGCTGGGCGTCGTCAGCGACATCCACGTCGACCTGCGCCCGGTCTTCGCGCAGCAGCCCGCCGGCGACGGCACGACGTGGGCCGACCTGGTCGACGTCTGGGCGCTGTCGTACGAGCTCGGTGCCGCCAAGCCGGACCCGGTCATCTTCCGGTACGCGCTCGACCGGCTGGCCCTGCCGCCGCAGGACGTCCTGATGGTCGGCGACCGCGGCGCGTGGGACGGCGCCGCGGCCGCGATCGGGATCACCACGCTGGTGCTCCCGCCCCTCACGACCGTCGGCGAGGCGCGCCTGCACCGGGTGCTCGACCTCGTGCTCCCCGGCCGGTAGCGCACGCTCACGCCGTCGTCGTCGCGCCGAGGTCGATGCTCGTCTCGTCGGCGGCCGCCGCAGACGGCCGTGCGGCGACGTGGGCGGCGATCGCCCACCCCCAGGACAGCGGGAGGAGGGCGCTGCCCTGCGTCGTGACGGTGGTGATGGCCACCATGAGGGGCGCGAAGAGCAGCACCAGGATCGCGGTGACCCTGGGGCGGAAGCCGTGCCGGAGCAGGACGATCCCGAACCAGCTCCCCGACACGCCGATGACCGCGACGGCGCCGACACCGAGGAGGAAGGCGGCGTCCATCCACGGGGTGAAGTAGGCGCCGATGACGGACACCGCCATGACGACGTAGGCGCCGAGGGTGACCCGCCAGAGCACGCGCTCCACCCCGACGGGCGCTCGGCGCCGGTACACGAGGTAGGCGGCCGCGATGAACGCCACGACGACCGGGGCCCAGAGCTTCCCGTACATGACGTAGACGGTCCACGGGTCCCCCCACTCCAGGAGCGGGCGCAGCGCACGCAGCGCAGGCTCGGCCCAGGCGGCGAAGAGGGGCGACTCGACGAGGTCGCCCGGGTGCGAGCGAGCGCGCGCCACGGCGTGCAGCTGACCCGCGACGGTGGCGACGATCGCCATGAGCCATGCGAACCGGCTGATCCACCGGGCGTGCTGTGCCGTGATCTCCATGGCGTGCTCCTCTGCTGGGCGCGGCCCCGGTCGGGGCTCGGTTCCGACGCTAGGAACCCCGGACCCGGCGGTCGTCCTGCCGCGAGACGAGCCGCGCCGCTCCTCGAGGAGGACGGGCGCCTCCTGCGGAAGGAGGACGGCCCGGTCACCCGCCCCGGCGTACCGTCGAACCGTGACCCGCAGGAGCTGGTCCTTCGACATCGCGCTCGCGCTCGCCGTCGGCGTGCTGGGGCAGCTCGAGGCGTGGTGGGGCGTCGGCGCGACGCACCGCCAGGGTCCGTTGTGGGCGCAGGCGACGCTGTACGCCGTCACGGCTGCGCTCCTGGTCGTGCGGCGGGTCCACCCGCTCGGTTGCCTGGTCGCGATCGTGGTGGTGAGCGCGGTCGAGTTCGCGGTCTTCGGGTCGCCCGAGGGCACCGCCGTCGCGCTGTCGATGCTCGTCGCCGGGTACACCGTGGGGCGGCGGCTCCCCGCCCGCCGCGCCTGGGCGGCTCCCGTGCTCGGCGTCGTCTTCTGGGCCGCCTGGTCCGTGTTCGACCCGGTGAACGACGGTGCCGCGGCCCCGGAACGGCTGGGCACGATGGTGTGGATGTCGCCGTTCGTCATCGCCTGGCTCGTCGGCGTCCTGCTGCGCCTGTCGGCGACCAACGCCGAGCAGCGTCGCGCGTCGCGCCGGCAGCAGGAGGCGCAGGCGGTCGCCGAGGAGCGCAACCGGATCGCCCGTGAGCTGCACGACGTGCTCGGGCACTCCGTCAGCGTCATGACCGTGCAGGCGTCCGCCGTGCGACGGCGGCTGACGGCGGACCAGGCCGTCGAGCGGCAGGCGCTGGAGACGGTGGAGGCCGTCGGTCGGGGGGCACTCACCGAGATGCGGCGGATGGTCAGCGCGCTGCGCCAGGCGGACGACAGCACGCTCCTGGCCCCCGCGCCGGGCCTGGACCAGGTCGACGGGCTGGCGGAGCAGTTCCGGACGGCCGGACTGCCCGTCGAGGTCAGCGTCAGCGGCACGCCGCGCGCGCTGGCACCGGCGCTGGACCTCACGGCGTACCGCATCGTGCAGGAGGGCCTGACGAACGCGCTCCGTCACGCCGACCGTCCGAACCGCGCCGAGGTCACCCTGCGCTACGCGACCGACCACATCCAGGTCGCGGTGCGCGACGACGGTCGTGGCGCCGCCCCGGCGGAGCAGGCCCCGCCGGGCAGCGGCCTTCTCGGCATGCGGGAGCGCGTCGCGGTCTTCGGTGGCTCGCTCGTGGCCAGGGCCCGGCCCGGCGGCGGCTTCGAGCTGGTCGCGTCCCTGCCTCTGGACCCGGCATGAGCGCGGCGACCGGGACGGCGGGCGCCGAGCGGATCGACGTGCTGATCGTCGACGACCAGGCGCTCGTCCGCACCGGCTTCCGGCTCGTCCTCGAGATCGAGCCCGACCTCCGCGTCGTCGGCGAGGCGGCCGACGGCGAGGCCGCCGTGGCTCGGGCGGCCGAGCTCCAGCCCGACGTCGTGCTGATGGACGTGCGCATGCCGGGCGTCGACGGGATCGAGGCGACCCGGCGACTGACCGCCGGCGGGAACGCCCCGCGCGTCGTCATGCTGACGACGTTCGACATGGACGAGTACGTCTACGACGCGCTCCGCGCCGGGGCGAGCGGCTTCCTGCTCAAGGACACCGAGCCGGAGCTCCTCGTCGCAGGGCTCCGGGCCGTCCACCGCGGCGAGGCGCTCCTCGGCCCGACCGTGGTGCGGCGCCTGATCGAGTCCTACCTCGAGCGTCCTCGGGCCGTCGACGAGGACAGCACGGCCGCAGCGCTCGCCCGGCTGACCGAGCGCGAGCGGGAGACCTTGCGGCTGCTGGCCGAGGGGCTCACCAACGCGGAGATCGCGCAGCGCCTCTACGTCGCGGAGACCACGGTGAAGACGCACGTCGGCCGAGTCCTGATGAAGCTGGACCTGCGCGACCGGGTCCACGCCGTCATCTACGCGTACGAGACGGGGCTGGTGACCGGACCGAGCCGCTGAGCTCTGGCAACGCCGCCCCTTGTTGTCGGACCCGGGGCGGGTCGATGCTGATGGTGACAGGCCTCGGCCCCCGCGGCCGGGGTCATGTCCGGGCACTGCCCATCGGGACGGCGCCCACGGGTCGACCGAGAGGCAGCTGCCATGCGCCCGAACGAGCTCGACGTGACGCTCCACCTGGACCAGGTGCTCGTCAACAAGACCGAGGACAGCGGCGGCGACGATCCGTACCTGTGGGTCCTCGGCTTCAAGGTCGACGCGGACACGATCGGGCCCCCGGCGGTGGGCACGCTCGTGCCGACCATCGGTGTCCGGACCGTCGTCGGGCCCCCCTCGCTCCCGTGGCTGGTGGGACCGGGCTCGGTGAACGCCGGCCCGACGCCGCTGACCATCCCCGCCACCCTGGGCACGCGCAGCCTGCGCCTGCGGCCTGCGCTCATCGAGGGCGCCGGGTGGTTCGACGGCCTGGCGGGGATCGTGGCCCTGGTCTGGGACCAGGACGCGTTCGCCCCCTCGACGTCGGAGGCGGGGCACGCGGCATTCAACGCGGCCTTCGGCCCGGCGCTGGCCCACGAGCTCCAGACGCTCCTCCAGGGCGACCCCGGGTATGACGCCGCGCTCAACACCGATGCGGCCGGGAACCCGCTCCCGGACCCGCCCGAGGGGTTCGGCCTGCCGTTCCGGATCAGGCGGATGGCGGACCCGGCCGGGTTGAGCAACGCCGTCCGCGAGCTCACCCGGCGGGTCAAGGGCGCGATCCGCGGGCCGATCAGGTCCGCGCTCACCGACGCGGCCGGCTGGGACGAGATCATCGACCCGGACGACCTGCTCGGTGCTGACGCTGCGGTCTTCACCGGACGCCAGCTCTCGGCCAGCCAGCAGTCGATCGTGCTCCGCTACACCGACGACGAGGCCGACTACGAGATCCGGGGCGGGGCCCGCGCGACCCGGGTGCGCCAGCACCGGCTCGCGTCGTCGGTCATCTCGCTGACCTCGACCTATGCCGACAGCGCCAGCGTGACGACGCGCGTGTGCTGGTTCCCGGAGCGCACCTACGTCGCCACCGCGACCCGCCTGACCAGCACGACGCGCCTGCAGGTCCTCAACATCGGGAACGCGGCGCCGGTGGAGGTGCGGTGGTTCCTCGACGAGACGCCCCTGCCGGCGCCCACCGGTGCGGTGCCGGTGCAGCTGAGCGGCGTCGCCGCCATCACGGGCGGTCCCGGCAAGCCGTTGGCCGACGCCTTCCCCGGCGGACCGGGCACCCTGGCGTACTCCTGCTCGGGCACGACGCTGGACCTCAGCAACGCCGCCGGCGACGGGGTGTGGTCGGGCACGGTGCGGGCGATCCTCGCCTACGCCGGCGACCCGCCCCTCATCCCGCCCTTCCCGGCCTCGTCGCAGGACATCTGGGACCGCGGCTACGAGCTCGTCGAGGACCTGAGCATCGTCACGGTCGAGGTCCGGATGGACTCGCAGTACGTCGCGGACGTGAAGCGGTGCCTGGGAACGGTCAAGGACATCGACCTGAAGCGGATCCCCGTCGTCCTCGGACCCCGCATCGACCTGGGCGACCCGCACCCGAACTGGTCGGTCCTCCAGGAGGTCGCGCGCGAGCAGGACCTGTTCGCCTCCCTCGTCGAGCGCACCCGCGAGGAGGTCCGCGGCGGGATCGCCTCGCGCCTGTCGGCCGAGCAGCTCCGGACCCTCGACACCCTGCGCGTCGAAGGGCTGCTCACCGGCGAGGAGGTGGCGACCATCCGGGCACGGGCCGCGGTCCGCTGACGTCTCGCCCTCGAACCGGTGCGTTCGTGAGGCGGCCGGTGAGCAGGAGCGTCACGGCGCCTCGGGTGCCGCGCCGGCGTCCCGTCCCCGGCGTCCGCCGGTGAGCCTCGCCAACGGATCGGCGAGGAACAGCAGCAGCAGCCAGAACATCCCGACGCGCGGGGCCACCACCGCGAGCACGAGCGCGACCAGCAGCAGCCCGAGCGCCACGGCCCCGTTGCGCAGCGTGAGCGAGCCGCGGACCTCCGCGCGCTGGAGCTCGGGCTCACGGACGGCCAGCCACTCGATGAGCAGGATGCTGCCGGTCGTCACGATCATCGTCGAGATGTACAGCGCGTTGACGGCGGGGACGTCGGTGCCGTCGTCGGCCAGGAGCTGCGTGGTGAACGGGATGAGCACGATGCTCGCGAGCCACAGGAAGTTGGCCCACAGCATCGCCCGGGAGTAGTCCTGGAGGTGCTCGAAGACCCGGTGGTGCCCCACCCAGAAGCTGGCGATGACCACGAAGCTGATGGCGAACGCGAGGAAGGTCCCGGCCTCCTGCGTGAGCAGCTCGGCCACCGTGCGCTGCTCCCCGTCCGTGACGACGTCGACCAGCGGCAGCACGAGCAGCGTGATCGCGATGGCCACCGCCGCGTCGGTGAAGTTGACGAGACGGTCAAGGCCTCGGTCCGTGCGCACGCTCGCCATCGCCGCCCCCCCTGCGTCGTCCCCAGCCTAGGAAGGTGGGCGCGGCACGGCGCGGCGTGGGCGACGGCGGGGCGCGGTCACGTCTCAACCCCGGCCGGCCGGGGCCGATGGATCGTGCGAAGACATGACCGGATGATCGAGTCGACGACGGTTCCCCTCTCACCGCTCGACGCCACGCACGATTCCCCCGAACCAAGGAGGTCGACACCGTGCGTCGAACCCTCAGCGTCGCGCTCCTGGCACTCGTCCTGACCGGCGCCTTGACGGCCTGCGGCACGAGTGGGACGCCCCCGTCGTCCGGGACTCCAGCGGCGACGCCCACCCCGTCCGAGACCGCCACACCGACAGCAGCCGATGTCGAGCTCCCTGACGAGCTCGCACTGCTCGGCGTGACCGAGGTCGACACTCCCGACGGCACGCCGTACGCCCGTGTCACCCTGGCAGCGGACCACCCGGCGCTCACGATCGACGAGACGAAGGTCGACCCTGCGGTCCTCGAGGCCGGGTACACCCACGACCAGCTGGCCCAGATCACCTCCGTCGGCGCGCTGTGGGTCGTCGAAGAGGGGGTCGACTCGATCCTGGTCGATTCCGTCCGCGTCGACGAGTGGGCTGCTGCGAACATGCACCGGTACATGGAGAGCAGCCGCCCCGACGTCCTCGAAGCGCTGGACGAACGCACCGAGGGAAAGGCGCTCAGCGCCCTCGTCGACAACGACGTCCTGGGCAAGCGCGCGGAACGCGGCTACGCCCTGGCGTACGAGCCTGGGGCTGCCAGGATCCAGAGGTTCCACATGGCCGCCGGTGAGCACACCCTGGCCCCGAACGGTGACCCTGCCGTGACGTTCACGGGATTCCTCGTTCGCCTCACGAACGCGCCCGGAGGGCAGCTCGAAGGCTCGATTCTGTGCTTCGAGCAGGCAGTCGCCTTCGCCGACGTCGACGGGCAGTGGCTCATGTCGAGCTGGCGCAACAGCTTCGTCTACGCCGACCGTGCCGTGTGCGCCGAACGCGGCTACGACGACCGCTGGGGACCCATCAGCTGAACCAGCCGGACTCCGCGCGTCCCTGGATCGCGCTGACGCCCCGGATCCGGCGCGATGGTCTTGACCCTCATGTGGGTCGAGGGCCCACAGTGGGCGCGTGCACGACGACCTGCTCAGCATCGGCGCCCTGGCCCGCGCCGGCGGCCTACCCGTCTCCGCCCTACGGTTCTACGACGCCGCCGGGGTGCTCCGCCCGGCGCACGTCGACCCGGTCACGGGCTACCGCTGGTACACCTCGGCCCAGGTCCACACGGCACGGCTGATCGCTGACCTGCGGCGGGCAGGGCTGCCCATCGTCGACCTGGTCGCCGTCCTCGAGGCCCCGCACGAGGCGCACGACGTCCTGGCCCGGCATCGTCGCCGGCTCGAGGAGGACATGACCGCGGCGGCCGCGCACCTCGATGCGGCGCAGAGCATCCTGGATCAGCCCGGTCGCTGCTCGATCGCTGCCGAGGACCTTCGCGCGGCGATCGCCGCCGTCCGGCACGCGGTCGGCGCCGACACGGCCTGGCCGGGGCTCGCCGGCGTCCTGCTCCATCTCGACGGGACCGCGCTGCGCCTCGTCGCCGGCGACCGGTCCCGCATCGCGGTCTCGACGGTGCCGGCGCGGCAGCCCTCCGGCCCCCAGACGCGCGTCGTCGCGTCACTCGCGTTCCTCGACGAGATCGCGGCGGGACCGCTGCCGGACGTCGGGCCGGTCGTTCTCGGCCCCCGCGTCCTCGAGGTCCTGGGTCGGCAGACCGAGCCGCTCGACGCGGCGTTCCCGGACTACCAGCAGCTCCTGCGCTCCAGCAGGCCGGGCGCGACCGTCGCGTCCGACGAGCTGGCCGAGAGCGTCGAAGGGGCCGGCGACATCGTCGTCCTGCGGCTCGACGGAGACCGAGTCGGTGTCACGCCCCCGCGCGACGGAGACGCGTTCGGCTTCTCGCGGACGTTCCTTCTCGACGCGGTTCGCGCCGCACGAGCGGAGACCGTCGCCCTGGCGCTCGACGAGCGGTCCGCCCTGAGTCTGACCCCGGCAGATCGCCCGGACCACGTCGGCCTCATGATGCCGATCCGCCTGCACACCTGATCCGACGAGTACCCCGCCGCCCGCCGACGGCCAACGCCGCGCACGCAGCCAGGCCCACCGCCGTCGCGCAGAGCGCCCAGCCCGGCGACGCGTGCTGGGCGAGGGCCCCGAGGATCATGGTCGTCGCCATCACCGGCACAAGCTGAACCAACCCCACGATCGCCTGCACCCGCGCGAGGTGCGTCCGGGGTGCGCTGCCGAGCACCAGCGGGGCCAACCGCGCGACGAACGCCCCGTTCCCGAACCCGAAGACCAGCGCGCCGGCGACGGCGACCGCTACCGCCCGGGGACCCTCGAGCGCCGCACCGCCCGCAAGAACGAGAGCCCCCACCGCACTCGCCGCGAGCCCGCTCGCCCCGGCAGCCACTCCCACCCGCGGAGCCAGCCGCCGACGTCGCGCCGTCAGGAGCGCCGCGCTGATCACCCCGGCACCCACCGCGCCGGCCACCACGCCGGTCGGACCCGCCCCCCAGCCCGTCGCCCGGCCGAGCAGCGGCACGAGAAGAGCCGGGACCGGCAGCATGAGCGCTGCGCCCGCGCCGGCAAGGAGGAGCGCGTCCCGCAAGCCCGGTGTTCGGGCCACGACGCGAAAGCCGTCGACCAGGTCGAGTCGCCCGCCGTGCGGCCCACCGACAGGCCGCGCGTCCGGCGACGAGCCGGGCATGTCCTGGACCGCGATGAGGACGCACAGCCCGACGCCCAGCAGCACCGCATCCCACCAGGCGATCGCCGGAAGCCCCACGGCGCCGACCAGGAGGCCACCCAGCGGCGCAGCGGCCATCAGCACGGCCTGGCTCAAGCCCTGCCGCAGCGCAAGGGCACGGGTCAGCTGGTCGTCCGGGACCAGGCGGCGCGGCTGCGAGCCCGCAGCCGGGAGGCAGAACGCGGTCACCGTGCCGAGCGCCAACGACGACGCCATGAGCAACCAGGCCGGCGACCCGAACCGCGCGAGCGCCAGAGCCAGGACGGCGGTCAGCATGAGCAGCACGGCCTCGCCGACAATGAGGATCCGGCGCGCGCCCACACGGTCGGCGACGGCCCCTCCCACGACCAGCAGGACCACGCGGGGCAGCGCGCTGAGCGTCAGGACCACGGCCGCCGTCGAGCCACCAAGTCCAGAGGCTGCCCATCCGAGGGCGAACATCAGCACGGCATCACCGAGCCGCGAGACGGTGAAGCCGCCGACCCAGGCGAGGTAGGAGCGGGGCAGCGCCCGCGGCGATGCATCAGCAACGGTCATGGCGGAACGCTCACGCCTCGACCTGGTCGAGGGTCAAGAGCAGAGGGCTCGAGCGACCTGCCGTGCCCGGCCAGCCGACCCCGAGGCGGGTCGAGCTATCCGCCGAGGTGCTGCTGCAGCGCCGCGGCGAGGAAGTCGTCGACCGCCTGGTGGTACCGGCCGGGCTGGTCGCGCCGGACGCAGTGACCCGAGTCCGGGACGACGACCGTCCGGACACGCGGGTTGTGCAGGAGCTCGGGGCGGGGTGCCATCTCCGATGTCGGAGGAACGACGAGCAGAGTCGGTACCTCCAGGTCGTTGAACAGCTCCTCCCACGCGGCGTCGCCGAGCGACAGGCCCTGTCGGATGTACTCGCGGTCCACGGCAGGCTTGCAGGCGGCCCACGCCTCGACCTCGCGCCGGCTCCACGTCGTCTCGGCCAGCATCCCCTCGACACGCTCGGGGTGGCGGGCGGGGTCGCTCATGGAGTCCAGGAAGGCGTCGTTCGCCGCGACGAAGTCCTCGTCGGGGGCGCCGTCCGTGGGCCGGGCCGGATCTTCGAGCACCAGGGCCCACACCTTCTCGGGGCGCGCCAGCGCCGTACGGAGCGCCAGCAGACCGCCGAGCGAGTGCCCCACCAGGGCGGCCGGCGCGGCCAGCGCATCGACGATGGCGACGACGTCGGCGAGGAGGACGTCGTGGGACCTCACCAGCTCGTCCTGCGTCAGGCGCGGCGAGCGCCCGTGGCCCCGAAGATCCGGCGCGTGGATGTCCCATCGAGCACCCCAGTGGCTCACCAGGTCCGGCCAGGCCGTCCCCGCCTCGGTCAGCCCGTGCAGCAGCACGACGGGCGGGGTGTCGGGGTCTCCGTAGCGGTGGATCGTGAGGGGCAGCACCGACGCCTCCGCCTGCAGTGCGCCGTCCCGGGAATCGGGACGAGCCGGGCCGTCACCCTATCCGGGCCGCGCCGCCAGAACGCTCGTCGCGATGCGGCTCGGACCGTTGAGCCCCGACGAGGGAGGAGTCGTTGGCCCTGACCTCAGCCCGATCAGGTGCCGCGGGCGGGCGGCGGCTCGAACACGACCCGGTCTCGGTCGGGGTCGTAGCGCGGTGCGAGCACGCCCGCCTCGTCGGAGAGGGGCTCCGCGCCCACCATGCTCAGACGGGTTCCGCGTACCAGGATTGCCTCGAGCGCCTCGACGTCGACGGGGGTCGCGCCCTCCAGGGTGATGTCGGTGTGCAGGCGGTGGATGGCGCCGGTGTCCCGGTCCACCAGCGCCCGTTCGAGCACCTGGGCGGCGCGTGTGCTGGAGACCGAGTCGCGGCGGTCGTGCACGATCCCCGTGGCGGCGGTGGCCGCCCGCGATACCCGGATGTTGAACGTCAGCTCGCTGACGCCGTCCGCCCAGCGGGAGTTCGACGACCCGTACCGGTGAGAGCCCCACTGGTCGGCGGGGATCTCCTCGGTGATCCAGGCGTCCACCTCGGGCGGGATGAGGTTCTCCCGGGCCGGAAGCTCGGCCCGGAACGCGGACACCGCGATGGTCGCGACCACGTCAGTGGGCAGGAAACGCACCGTCGTCGACTTGTAGTAGTTGTCGGAGTCGGTGACCCCGGCGAGCCAGACGGTCCACAGCACACGTGACATCGGTGCCCCCTGCGGCCCCTCTCGCGTGCCTCTCACGCGGGGGTCGGCCGTCCACCCAGGTCTAGCAGGGCGCAACGTCGACCGCACCCCGATACGGCCGGGGACCGCGCGCGGAGCCGGCCTCGGGCACGACGTGCGCGTGGATGGTGCGCTTGCGCGCCGGACGAGGACGAGCTGGACCGCTCCCGCACGATCGCGAGAACCAGGCTGCCCGTCGACTGTCGAGATGCAGGACAGGTTGTCCTCGTGATCGCGGTGCGGGGCGGGTTCGACGTAGCGGCTCGGTCCAGACTGGGCGGCGCCGGTGTGCCGGGTCATGGATGGCGACGACGCCGACTAGGTCGAGAACCTCGTCGCCGGATGGCTGGCTCGCTGCCATCCGCTAGACGGCAGGGGTGGCGGGAGACGGGCTCCGTTCGGTCGACTGGCGGAGAGGCGTCCGCTGAGGGTGGAGGGGAAAGCGCACAAGCACGTCAGCGACGTGCTCCGACCACCAGGTGAGCGTCACCTCGTCCGCTGTCGCGCCGATCGGAAGTAGCTCCCGCAGCGCGGCAACGTCAGCCTCTGGAAGCGCCTCACCGATCGACAGGTGAGGGACGACCTCGTCGAACGCCCCGCCGTACGGTGGCCACTGCGGGAAGGCAGCGGCGAACATCTCCGTGAGTCGGATGAAGGGCTCGGCGGGATCGGGCGCCAGATACGTGAGCCCGCCCATGAAGTGACCCACCGCGGACAGCTCAAAGTCGAAGGCTAGAACCGGCTTCAGGACCTCACGGATGGTGCCCACGAGGTCATCATCGACGTCGCCCCGGTCGACGAACGGACCGAGCAAGGTGATGTGCGGACACACGGGCGCAGGCGTGAGGCGATGAGTGATCGACTCAAGCGCTGGTACGGGAACCTGAATCACCGTGTGCCCCACACCGATGAGTCTGCCCCTCTAGGACACTGCACTCCAGAGGCGACTCAGGGGTTGCTCCCGTGCTCCCAAGACCGCGACCTGCGCACGCGGCCTCTCCCATCGGTTCCTACAACGGCGCGCCATTCCCGAACTCGGTGAACGCCAGCACTACATGCCCGCGGGAGCCATGTCGACGAAGCGCGCGTACTGGCCCTGGAAGGCGACGACGAGCGTGTCCGTGGGCCCGTTGCGGTGTTTGGCGACGATGACGTCCGCCTCGCCGGCCCGGGGCGACTCGCGCTCGTAGGCGTCCTCTCGGTGCAGCAGGATGACGATGTCGGCGTCCTGCTCGATGGAGCCGGACTCGCGCAGGTCGCTCATCTGCGGCCGCTTGTCCGTGCGCTGCTCGGCGCCACGGTTGAGCTGCGAGATCGCGATGACCGGGACCCCGAGCTCCTTCGCGAGGAGCTTGAGCGCGCGCGAGAACTCCGAGACCTCCTGCTGGCGCGACTCCACGCGCTTGCCCGAGCTCATGAGCTGCAGGTAGTCGATGACGACGAGCTTGAGGTCGTGGCGCTGCTTGAGCCGCCGGCACTTGGCCCGGATCTCCATGAGCGACATGTTCGGCGAGTCGTCGATGAACAGGGGCGCCTGCGACAGGCGGCCCATGGTCGACGCGAGCTTCTGCCAGTCGTCGTCGCGCATGGTGCCCTTGCGCATGTTCTGCAGGGGCACGCGGGCCTCGGCGGCGAGCATGCGCATGGTGATCTCGTTGCGGCTCATCTCGAGGGAGAAGATCACCGACGTCATCTGGTGCTTGATCGACGCGGACCTGACTATATCTATGCCCATTGTTGACTTTCCGATGGCCGGACGCGCCGCAAGGACGATCATCTGGCCGGGGTGCAGACCGTTCGTGAGCTTGTCGAGCTCGATGAAGCCCGTGGGCACGCCCGTCATGCCGTCGCCGCGGTTGCCCGCGGCCTCGATCTCCTCCATCGTCCCGTTGATGATGTCGGCGATCGGGAGGTAGTCCTCGCTGGTCCGCTGCTCGGTGACCGCGTAGATCTCGCCCTGGGCGCTGTTGACGATCTCGTCGACGTCGCCGCCGTCGGTCGCGTAGCCGAGCTGGACGATGCGCGTGCCCGCCTCGACGAGGCGGCGCAGGACGGCGCGCTCGCGCACGATCCGTGCGTAGTACCCGGCGTTGGCCGCCGTCGGCACCATGGAGATGAGCGTGTGCAGGTAGGGCGCGCCGCCGATGCGGGAGATCTCGCCGCGCTTGGTCAGCTCCGCCGCGACCGTGACCGCGTCGGCCGGCTCGCCGCGGCCGTACAGGTCGAGGATCGCGTCGTAGACCAGCTCGTGCGCGGGACGGTAGAAGTCCATCCCCTTGATCTGCTCGACGACGTCGGCGATCGCGTCCTTCGAGAGCATCATGCCGCCGAGCACGCTCTGCTCCGCGGGGATGTCCTGCGGGGGGGTGCGGTCGAAGCCCGGGCCGCCCGCCGGCGCGCGCCGCAGTCCCTGCTCGAGCTCGTCGATGCTCACTCAGGCCGTCCGTTCCTGTGTCTCGGGCTGCCCTCGGCAGCGAAGCGGTCGCGCACGTGTCGAACTGATGTCCTATCGCGCGCCTCCGACACCACCGCTGGCGCCCGCGACGACCGACCTCGTCTGCTTCCCTCGCGAGGTTAGGCGCCGCCCCGGCGTGTCCCCAAAGACCGGGACCTCCGTCCTGTGGGCAGACCTGGGGACGCCCTGTGGACGCGGTGCCCAGCGGTTGTGCACAGGCCGGGGACAACACTGTGGACGACGTGGCAACCTTGGCGGGAAGTGCCGCTGAGCACTGCGTTCGTCATGCACCGACTGTGGACAGGAACTCGTTGGCCGACCGTTCACCAGATGGACAGACCGTCCCCCCAGTGGGTGGGACGCTCGACCGTCGGATCCTCTCGCTCGCCGTGCCGGCCCTCGGGGCACTGGTCGCCGAGCCGCTCTTCGTCCTCGTCGACTCGGCGGTCGTCGGCACGCTGGGCACCCCGCAGCTCGCCGGCCTCGCCCTCGCGGGCACGGTCCTGATGACCCTGGTGGGACTGTGCGTCTTCCTCGCGTACACGACCACCGCCGACGTCGCCCGCAACGTCGGCGCGGGCCGTCGCGCGCACGGACTGCGCCTCGGCGTCGAGGGCCTCTGGCTGGGCGCGGGCGTCGGGGCGCTGCTCGCCGTCGCGCTCCTCGCCACCGCCCCGGCCCTGGTGACCGCCCTCGGTGCCCCGGCCGACGTCGTGCCGCACGCGGTCGCATACCTGCGCTGGTCGGCGCCGGGCCTGCCGGGCATGCTCGTCGTCCTGGCCGCCACCGGCGTGCTCCGCGGGCTCCTCGACACCCGCACGCCGCTCGTCGTCGCGGCCACGGGCGCCGTCGTCAACGCGGTCCTCAGCGTCGTCCTCGTGCTGGTCCTCGGCCTCGGGGTCGCCGGGTCCGGGCTCGGGACCGCGGTCACGCAGCTCGGCATGGGAGCCGTCCTGGCCGCGGTCGTGGCACGCGGCGCCCGGCGCGAGGGCGTCCCGCTGCGACCGAGCGCCGCGGGCCTCGGCTCCGGGCTGCGCTCCGGGGCCCCGCTCGTGGTGCGCACGCTCTCGCTGCGGGCGGCGATCCTGCTGTCCGCGTGGGTCGCCGCGGGCCTCGGCACCGTCACGCTCGCCGGTCACCAGGTGGTGGCCGCGCTGTGGGGCTTCGCCGCCTTCGCGCTCGACGCCCTCGCGATCGCCGCCCAGGCGCTCGTCGGGCAGGCGCTCGGCGCGGCCGACGTCGACCGCGTGCGCCACGTCCTGCGGCGCACCCTGCAGTGGGGCGTCGCCGCGGGAGCCGCGCTGGGTGTCGTCCTCGGCGCCGCCGGGTGGTGGCTCGCGCCGCTGTTCACGCGCGACCCCGACGTGCGCCTCGCCGTGACCGTCGCGCTCGTCGTCGTCGCCGTGACCCTGCCCATGGCCGGCTGGGTCTTCGTCCTGGACGGCGTGCTCATCGGCGCCGGGGACGGCCGCTACCTCGCGCGCGTCGGCGTCGCCACGCTCGTGGTGTACGTCCCGGCCGCCCTGGCCGTGCGCTCGCTGGCCGAGGACGGCGTCTCCGGGCTCGCCTGGTCGTGGCTCGCCTTCGCCGGCGTGTTCATGGCGGCCCGTGCGGTGACCACCGGCCTGCGTGCCCGCGGGACGGCGTGGATGATCACGGGCGCCTAGGCCGCGCCGCCCGGCCGCTCCGGGCAGCAGCGAGGCCCGGCACCCTCGCGGGTACCGGGCCTCGACCGTCGGCGGATCAGACCTGCGGGACGACCCGCACGTCGATCTGCGCCGAGACGTCCTCGTGCAGGCGGACCTGCACCGTGTACGAGCCGACCGACTTGATCGGCTGGCCGATCTCGACCTTGCGCTTGTCGATCGACGGGCCACCGGCGGCCGTGACGGCCTCGGCGATGTCCGACGTCGTGACGGCGCCGAAGAGCCGGCCGGACGCGCCGGCCTTGACGGTGATCGTCACGGGCTTGGCGCGCAGCGAGTCCGCCACGGCCTTCGCCTCGTCGAGCGTGGCGATCTCGCGGGCCTTGCGGGCCTTGCGGATGCCGGCGATCTGCTTCTCCGCGCCCTTGGACCAGGCGGTCGCGAGGCCACGCGGCACGAGGAAGTTGCGGGCGTACCCGTCCTTCACCTCGACCACGTCACCGGGAGCGCCGAGGCCGGTGACCTCGTTCGTCAGGATGAGCTTTGCCATGGGTCAGCCTCTCTCAGCGAGCCGAGCTCGAGTACGGCAGCAGGGCCATCTCGCGCGCGTTCTTGACGGCCCGCGCGATCGCGCGCTGCTCCTGGACGGACACGCCGGTCACCCGACGGGCGCGGATCTTCCCGCGGTCGGAGATGAACTTGCGCAGCAGGGCCGTGTCCTTGTAGTCGACGACGTCGATCTTGGCGGCCTTGAGCGGGTTGGTCTTCTTCTTGGGCTTACGGACGACGGGCTTCGCCATCGTGGTGCTCCTTCAGTGATGGAGCCCGGATCCGCCTGGCCGTGAGGCCGCGCGACCCGGGATGGGGGTGAGTCTGGGTGTCAGAACGGGGGCTCGTCCGAGAACGAGCCGCCGGCCGACGGTGCGGGCGTGGCCCACGGGTCGTTGTCGAACCCGCCGCCGCCCTGGGAGCTGCCGCCCTGCGAGCCGCCACCACCGCCGCCGCCGAACCCGCCGCCACCGCCGCCCGAGCGCTGGGCCCGGGTGACCTTGGCGGACGCGTAGCGCAGCGACGGGCCGACCTCGTCGACCTGGAGCTCGACGACCGTGCGCTTCTCGCCCTCGCGGGTCTCGTAGGAGCGCTGGACGAGCCGGCCGGAGGCGATGACGCGCATGCCCTTGGTGAGGGACTCCGCGACGTTCTCGGCAGCCTCGCGCCAGATCGAGCAGCGCATGAACAGCGTGTCGCCGTCCTTCCACTCGTTGCTCTGGCGGTCGAACTGCCGGGGCGTCGACGCGATCGTGAAGTTCGCGACGGCGGCACCCGACGGGGTGAAGCGCAGCTCCGGGTCCCCCGTGAGGTTCCCGATCACCGTGATGACGGTGTCTCCAGCCATGCCAGCTCCCTGTCTCGGTGCGAACGGTGCGGTGCGGTCGTGGGCGGTGCGTGCGGCGCTGTGGGCTGCCGCGGTTGCCGTGGGGCTACGGCGCTGCCGAGCGGAGGCTCAGCGAGCGTCGGGGCGCAGGACCTTGGTGCGCAGCACGGCCTCGTTCAGGCCCAGCTGGCGGTCGAGCTCCTTGGCGGTCGCCGGCTCGGCGGTGAAGTCGACGACGGCGTAGATGCCCTCGGACTTCTTCTGGATCTCGTAGGCCAGGCGACGCCGGCCCCAGATGTCGACCTTGTCGATCGAGCCACCGGCCGTCGTGATGACGGACAGGTACTTGTCGAGCGAAGGGGCGACGGTGCGCTCCTCGATGTCGGGATCGAGGATGACCATCATCTCGTAACGACGCATGCGATAACCCACCTCCTGTGGTCTCAGCGGTCACGGTCTCTCCGTGACAGGAGGGTTGTGCGTCCAGCAGCGCGCCCGGCGCCGCGGTGATGGCACCGCGGGACTCCGGGCAGCAAGGGTCCATGCTACCGGCTGCCGCCCGCGGTCACGACCAGCCCGACGGCGCCTGTGGAGGACGTCCGGCTAGGGGTTGGCACCGCCGGGGTCGGGGACGGGAGGCGTGCCCGGACCGCCCGGCTGCTCCTCGCCGCCGCCGTCGTCCTCCCCGCCACCGTCGCCGCCGCCCGGGCCACCGCCGGCAGGCCGGCCGGTCGACACGACGATGCTCACGGTCGACCCGGGACCGGCCTCCGCGCCGCCGCCGGGGCTCTGGCTGATCACGGTGCCCGCGGGGACCGAGTCGCTCGGTGCCTCCGACACGGCGACCGTGAAGCCGGCGCCGCTGAGCGTCGCCTGAGCGGACTGCGCGCTCTGCCCGACGACGTTCGGGATCGCCGTCGTGCCCGGTCCGGCCGAGACGACGACGCTCACGGCGCCGCCCTGCTCGACCTCCGCGCCACCCCCGGGGCTCTGGCTGATCACGGTGCCCTCGGGGACCGTGGCGTCGTTGGCTCGCGAGACGTCGGCGCCCAGGCCGACCGCGGACAGCGCCGCCGTCGCCTCGCCCTCGCTCATGCCGACGACCGACGGGACCTCGACCATGGGAGGCGTGTTGGGCTCGCCGATGTCCGCCCGGCTCGGGAAGTCGAGCACCTCGCGGCCCTGCATCGCGTTCGTCATGTACGACGTCCACACGTCGAGCGGCACGGAGCCACCCGTGATGCTGCGGTAGCCGCCGAACGGGGTGATCTCGGCCTCGCCGGCGCCGTCGGGCGTCGGCTGGAAGAGCGCGACCGCCGTCGTGAGGTGGCGCGTGAAGCCGACGAACCAGGCCGACTTGTTGTCGGACGACGTGCCCGTCTTGCCCGCGACGGGGTGCCCGACCGCGCGCGCCTCCGTGGCCGTGCCGCCCCTGGCCTCGACGACCTGGGTCATCGCGTAGACCGTGTCGGCCATGACGTCGGTCGGGAACGCCTGGGTGCCCGCCGTCGCGCCGGTGTAGGCCTCGCGCCCGTCCGGGTAGGTCACGGAGCGGACGATGAAGGGCTGGTACCGCACGCCGTCCGCGGCGAACGTGTTGTAGGCCGAGGCCATCTCGAGCGGCGTGACCGACGCCGGGCCGAGCACGTTCGACGGCACGTCCTCGGTGAGGTGGTCGGGAGAGATGCCCGCCTCGCGCGCGACGCGGTTGGTCTCGGCGGGGCCCACCTCGACGTTCATCTGCGCGTAGACGGTGTTGACCGACTTCGCCGTCGCCTGGACGACGTCGATCCGGCCGTAGTCCGCGTCGCCGAAGTTCGTCACCGGGCGCTCGAAGCCCTCGACGCGCACGTCGTCGTTGCCGTCGTAGCGCGACTTCAGCGAGCCGCCGTTCTGCAGGTAGGCGGCGAGGGTGAACGGCTTGAACGTGGAGCCGGCCTGCGCGCGCGCCTGGGTCACGGAGTTCTGGCCCTGGCTGAGGTAGTCGGGCCCGCCGTACATCGCCACGATCGAGCCGTCCACCGGGTTGAGCGTCACCATGCCGATGCGCAGCTCCGGGGCGTGGTCCGCGGGCATCGCCGCGACGGCCTCCTGCATCATCGACTGCAGGCCGGGGTCGATCGTGGTGACGATCCGGTAGCCGTTCATGCGGAGCTCGTCCTCGGTGATCGCACCGCTGGCGATGATCTCCCGGCGGACCTGGTCCAGCAGGTAGCCCTGCGGACCCGCGAACGTGTCCGTCGGGGCGTACTCGATCGGCGTGGGCAGCACCTGGGCGTCGCGCTCCGCCTGCGTGAGGGCACCCGTCTCCACCATGCCGTCGAGCACGTAGTTCCAGCGCTGCTCCGCCTTGGCCGGGTCGACGCGCGGGTCCCAGTTGTTCGGCGACGGGATGATCCCGGCGATCATGGCGGCCTGCGACACGTCGAGGTCCGCGACGCCCACGCCGAAGTACGCGCGCGCCGCCTCCTGGATGCCGTAGGAGTCCCGGCCGAAGTAGATCGTGTTGAGGTAGTTGGACAGGATCTCGTCCTTGTCCTGCGCGCGGTCGAGCTTGATCGCCAGCAGCGCCTCGTTCAGCTTGCCCTTGTAGTCCGAGACGGTGGAGCCGACGTAGTAGCGCTCGGCGTACTGCTGGGTGATCGAGGAGCCGCCCTGCTGCTCGCCGCCGCGCAGGTTGTTCCACAGCGCGCGGACGATGCCTGCCGGGTTGATGCCGGGGTTGTCGTAGAAGGAGCGGTCCTCCGCCGCGACCACGGCGTCCTTCACGTGGTCCGGGATCTCCGCGCTGTCGACGATGGTCCGGTTCTGCTCCGCGAAGCGCCCCATCTCGGTCGCGTTGTCCGCGTACATGATCGTCGTGGTCTGCGCCTCGGCGAAGTCCGACGGCTCCGGGATCTCCGTCGTCGTGTAGAGGAAGACGAAGGCGCCGATGCCGAGGGCTACGAAGGTCAGGAACGTCCCGAGGACGAGGCGCCACGACGGCAGCCACCGCCGCACCCCGGTCTTGCCCTGGCGCGGGTAGTCCACGAGGCGACGTCGGCCGCCCGTCGCGCCGGCACCGCCGCCCGAGGCGCGGCGGGTGCCCGACGCGGGCCGGCGGCCGGCAGGGGCCGCGCTGCCCGCTGCCCCGCCGCTCGTCGTGCGGCGCGTGGGACCCGTCGCGCCACCGCGGCCGCCCGTCGCGCCGTAGGCACTGCGACGCGTGGGGCCGCTCTGCCCGGAGGGTCGGGACGAGCCGCGCGAGGGGGGAGTGCTGGCCGGTGCCACAGTGAGCCTTCCGGTGGACGACATGGACGACGGGTGGCCGCGCGGGGGCGCACCACCCGCAGACGGGGGGAGCCACGCTCAGGGTAGGGACACCTGACGCTCGTGGCTCCTCTCAGTATGGGCACGCGCTCGTGAAGAGGTTGTGAGCGACCGGTCATCGCGACGCGAGAGGAGCGCGGTGGTCCGCTATCGGGCCCGCGGGGCCGGCCCGGCCGCGGGCGGGAGACGCCCCGTCCGCCCGGGGTTTGCCAGATCGCCCGCCCGCACCTACTGTCTCCGATGTATCAGTTCGATACATCGACGAGCTTCATCGGCCCGGCACGAGGTCGCGACGACGCCGCCTCGGGCGGGGATGAGCACAGGGGAGGTCCAGTGAGCAGTCGTTCCGGCGTGCTCGAGCTGGCCATCCTCGGCCTGCTCCAGGAGACACCGATGCACGGGTACGAGCTGCGCAAGCGGCTCAACGTGCTGCTCGGCTCGTTCCGGGCCCTGTCCTACGGGTCGCTGTACCCGTGCCTCAAGGGCCTCGTCGCGCGCGGGCTGATCGCGGGCACCGACGCGTCGCAGACCCCGCCGCCCCACGCCCTCAGCGGCAAGCGGGCGCGGATCGTCTACGAGCTCACGGCCGACGGCAAGGAGCACCTCGCGAAGATGCTCGCGAGCTCCGGCCCGACGACGTGGGAGGACGAGCACTTCGACGTCCGCTTCGCGCTCTTCGCGCAGACGGATGCCGAGACCCGGCTCCGGATCCTCGAGGGACGCCGCACGCGGCTGACCGAGCGGCTGGACAACGTCCGCCAGTCGGCGCTGCGCACACGCGAGCGTCTCGACGAGTACACGCTCGAGCTCCAGCGCCACGGCCTGGAGCAGGTCGAGCGCGAGGTGCGCTGGCTGGACGGACTGATCGACAACGAGCGCGGCAACCGCCGCGGGACCACCGAGGGGGACGGCCGTCCGGCCGGACCCGCCACCGTCGACGGCGCCTCCGCGCCCCGGCACTGAGAGAGAACCGAGGAGCGAGGATGACTTCGATCCGCGTCGCCATCGTGGGCGTCGGCAACTGCGCCGCGTCGCTGGTACAGGGCGTCCACTACTACGCGGACGCCGACCCGCAGAGCAAGGTCCCGGGCCTGATGCACGTGCAGTTCGGCCCGTACCACATCTCGGACATCGAGTTCGTGGCGGCGTTCGACGTCGACGCGAAGAAGGTCGGGTTCGACCTCTCCGAGGCCATCGGCGCCAGCGAGAACAACACCATCAAGATCGCCGACGTCCCGCCGCTCGGCGTGACGGTCCAGCGCGGTCACACGCTCGACGGCCTCGGCAAGTACTACTCCGAGACCATCGAGGAGTCGGACGCCGAGGCGGTCGACATCGTCGCCGCCCTGCGCGAGACGCAGGCCGACGTCCTCGTCTGCTACCTGCCCGTCGGCTCCGAGCGTGCGGCGAAGTTCTACGCCCAGTGCGCGATCGACGCGGGCGTCGCCTTCGTCAACGCCCTCCCCGTGTTCATCGCGTCCGACCCCGAGTGGGCCGCGAAGTTCGAGGAGGCCGGCGTGCCGATCGTCGGCGACGACATCAAGTCGCAGGTCGGCGCGACGATCACGCACCGCGTGCTCGCGAAGCTGTTCGAGGACCGCGGCGTCGTGCTCGACCGCACGTACCAGCTGAACGTCGGCGGCAACATGGACTTCAAGAACATGCTCGAGCGCGAGCGCCTGGAGTCCAAGAAGCTCTCGAAGACGCAGGCCGTGACGTCGAACATCGACGACGGCCCGCTCGCGGGCAAGAAGGAGGACCGCAACGTCCACATCGGCCCGTCGGACTACGTCGCGTGGCTCGACGACCGCAAGTGGGCGTACGTGCGCCTCGAGGGCCGCGCGTTCGGCGAGGTGCCCCTGAACCTCGAGTACAAGCTCGAGGTCTGGGACTCCCCGAACTCGGCCGGCATCATCATCGACGCGCTCCGCGCGGCGAAGATCGCCAAGGACCGTGGCATCGGCGGCCCCATCGTGTCCGCGTCGACGTACTTCATGAAGTCGCCGCCGGTCCAGATGGAGGACACCGCGGGGCGTGCGCGTCTCGAGGCGTTCATCGCCGGCGACATCGAGCGCTGAGCACCAGCACCACCTGAGCGGACCTGATCCGCTCGCCCGAGGGCCCCGGACGCACCCGTCCGGGGCCCTCGGCGCATCCCCACCCGCCGCCACGGGCCACGGCCGCCGCCACCCGCCGCCGCCACCGCCACCGGCCGCCCACCACCGGCCGCCGCCACCCGCCACGCCTCCGGCTCAGCTGCTCGCCGGAGGGTTCTGCGCACCATCCGGCGCAACCCTCCGTCGGCTTCGCCCGGCACCGAACCGGCACCGCGCACGACGGCGGACCACCCTGGCGCCCCTCACCCGACGCGCCGGGCGAGCCGAACCGCCGCCGTCGGACGTCGGCCGGAGGGTTCTGGGCGCTATACGGGCATGACCCTCCGTCGGGGCGGCGCTACGGCGCGACGGCGGCGCGGGTCGGGTGCCCGGGCGTCGTCCGTCTGGTCACCCCGCCCGCCCGTCGTCCCCAAGCGTGTGGTCGTCCACAGGCGACGCCGGGTGGCTGGTCGAGAGGACCGGTGAGGCGCGAGCATCGCGCGCATGCGACTCGACCTCGGCCTCGTGGGGCAGCTCACCGCACCGCAGGCCGGCGTCGCGACGCGGGCCCAGCTGCGCGAGGCCGGCGCGGACGACTCGTGGATCACCCGCCAGCTCGAGCACGGGCGGTGGCAGCGCCTGCACCGCGGGGTGCTGGTGACGCACTCGGGCCCGGTGCCCTGGCGCGCGAGGGCCTGGGGCGCCCTGCTCTACGCCGGGCGCGGCGCCGTGCTGAGCCACGAGGCGGCCGCGTTCCTCCAGGACGTCACCGTCCAGCCACCCCGCACGGTCGCCGTGACCGTGCCCGGTGAGCGGCGTGTGATGCCGAGCGCCGGGCTCACCGTGCACCGCCGGACGCCCGTGCCGCCGTCGGCGGGCCGGCCGCGCCGCACGTGGCGGGCGAGACGGTGGTCGACCTGGTCGCCGACGCCCGCACGGAGGACGACGCGATGGCTCGCGTGTGCGACGCCGTCCGGGCCGGGACGCACCCGGACGAGGTCCTCGCGGCACTGGACCGCCGGGGGCGGTCGGCCCGCAGCGCGCTGCTCCGCGACCTCCTGTGCGAGGTGGGCGACGGCGTCGAGTCGCCGCTCGAGCGGCGCTACCGGCGGGACGTCGAACGACGGCACGGGCTGCCGAAGGCCTGTCTGCAGGTGCGGCACCGGCTCGACGGCAGCTGGGTGCGCGCCGACGTCGTCTACGAGAAGTACGCGCTGCGCGTGGAGCTCGACGGGCGCCTCGCCCACCCGGGCGGCCGCACGGACGCCGACACCTGGCGCGACAACGCCGTCCTCCTCGAGCGCGCGGAGCTCACGCTCCGCTACCGCTGGGCGCACGTCGCGGTCACCCCGTGCCGCACGACGCTGCAGGTCGAGGCCGGCCTACGCGCCGGCGGCTGGTCCGGGACCGCGCGCCCGTGCGGCCCCACCTGCACCGTCGCCCGCCGATCATCGGCCACACGCGCCGGAGGCTTCTGACCGCTGGGCGGGCGCAACCTTCCGCCCCACGAATCTGTGCGGCACCGGCTCCCGGCGGCGCGGGCCGACGCTCCCGATCGCGGCGGAGGGTTGGGGCCGGTGGGCGGCCGCAAGCCTCCGCGCGGCGGACATGGACCGGGCACACGCGTGCGCCAGCCAGGGGACCACGAGCTGAACGCGGCCACCCGGGACGCGGCGGAGGGTTGGGACCGGTGGGCGGGCGAAAGCTCCCGGGCGGGCCGGAGCGGGCCGAGGTGCGCCGCTCGCCGCCCGGGCGGCGGGCGGGCGGGCGGGCCGGGGCCAGCCGGGCGCGGGCGGGGCCGTCAGGGGAGGGCGCGGCGGAGGGTGTCGGCGAGGGGGGTGGTGGGGCGGCCGATGAGGCGGCTCAGCGTGCCGGACGTGGCCGCGAGCGCGCCGTCGCGGATGTTGCCGTCGAGCGCGACGACGAAGCCCGCCGTCGCCTCGTCGAGGCCGGCGGCGAGCAGCGCGGCGCGGTGCTCCTCGGGCGTGACGTCGTCGTGCCGGACCTCGCGGCCGAGCAGCTCGCTCAGCACCGCCGCGAGCTCGTCGAAGCTCCACGCCGTGTCGCCCGACAGCTCGTGCACCGCACCCTCGTGGCCGTCCGTGGTGAGCACGACGGCCGCCGCCGCGGCGTAGTCGTCGCGGGCCGCGCTCGCGACGCGCCCGCCACCGGTGCTCGACAGGACGACGCCCGTGGCGCGCGCCTGCTCGAGCGTCGGCACGTAGTTCTCGGAGTACCAGCCGTTGCGCAGGACCGTGGTGGTCAGGCCGCTCGCGGCCAACAGCTCCTCGGTCGCCTTGTGCTCGGGCGCGAGGACCAGCGCGGTGGTGTCCGCCGCGAGGACGGACGTGTAGACGAGGCGCGCGACGCCGGCGCGCGCGGCGGCGTCGATCACCGTCCCGTGCTGCTGCACCCGTCGCCCCGGCTCGCTGGCCGAGACCAGCAGGACCGTGTCGCCCTCGCCCAGGACGGCCGCGACCGACGCCGGGTCGTCGTAGTCGACCCGCGCGGTGCGCACCCCGCGCTCGGCGAGGTCCGCGACGCGCTCGAGCGCCCGACCGCCCGCGACGACGTCGGCGGGGGCGACCCCGCGCTCGAGCAGCTCCTCCACGACACGGCGGCCCAGGTGGCCGGTGGCTCCGGTGACGACGATCGACACGGTGGTCTCCTCGCGACGAGGCCGCGGGCGATCCGCGGCAGTTGTCGCATCAACCGACACGGGACCCGGTTCCTTCCCGGAGCACCCGGGGCGCGGCGGCTCAGACGAGCGCGAGCGCCACGCGGTCCCGTCCGCTGCGCTTGGCCGTGTAGAGGGCGGCGTCGGCCGCGCCCACCAGGTCGGACGCCACCAGCATGTCGTCGGTGCGGTACGCGACGCCGACGGACGCCGTCACGTAGGTCGGCACGTCCGGCACGACGACGTCGGCCACGGCCGCGCGCAGCCGCTCGGCCGCCGCCTGGGCGGTCGCGGCGTCGGTCTCGCGCAGGAGCACGGCGATCTCCTCGCCGCCGAACCGGTACGCGGTGTCGCTCGAGCGCAGCTCGCGCCGGACCGCGTGCGCCACGGCCCGCAGCACGGCGTCGCCCGCGAGGTGACCGTGCTGGTCGTTGAGCCGCTTGAAGTGGTCCAGGTCGAGCATGAGGAACGTCAGCGGGCGCCCGTAGCGCTCCGCGCGCTCCCACTCGACGGCGAGGTCGGCCTCGAGCCGGCGTCGGTTGGGCAGGCGGGTCAGGGCGTCGTGCTCGGCCTGGTCGCGCGCCGAGCCGTGCAGGCGCGCGGACTCGAGTGCCGCCGCCGCCGTCGACAGCAGGGCCGTGAGGACCTCGAGCGTGTCCGGGTCCACCGCGCGGCCCGCCTGCGCGCCGATGCCGCCCAGGTGCAAGACACCGACGACGGAGCCGCCGAGCACCAGCGGGTGGGCGCTGCCCTGCTCCTCCGCGACCGGACGCGCGTCGGCGGCGCTCGCCACCACGGCCGGCGGCAGCGGCGTGTCCGACGAGGGCACCGTGCCGTGCGGGTCGTCGCTGCACCGCACCGCGTGCAGCTCGCCGTCGTCCCCCCGGATCCAGAGCGTCACGGGCGCACCCAGCAGGTCCGCGGCGGCGTCGCTCACCGACTCGGCGACATACCGCACGCTCGTGCTGCCGGAGACCTCCCGCGCGATCCGGACCACGCTCGCCAGGCGCTCCGCCAGGAGCGCCAGCCGCTCCTCGCGGGCCACCCCGAGCTCGCCCGCGGCCTGCAGGTCCGACGCGAGCCGGTCGAGCGCCGAGCCCATCGTGTCGAGCTCGGAGATGCCCGTGACGGGCACGCGCGCGGACAGGTCCCCCTCGCGCAGGGCGTCGATGGTGCGCAGCAGCTCGTCGACGGGCGCGATCACGGCGCTCGTGAGCCGCCGGCGCCGGCGCGTCGCGAGGGCCGCCGCACCGGTCACGGTCACGACCGACCCGCCCATGCCCGCGACCAGCGCACCACGCTGGGCCACGAGCGCCGCGTTGCGCTGCTCGACGACCGTGTCGATCGTCACGGTGTCGGCGGCGCGGTAGACGTCGAACAGGTCCTTGCCCGCGAGCAGGAGGCGCGTGGTCGCCGCCGGGGTGAGCGCCGAGATCCGGGTGGTCCCGTCCACGACGTCGTCCGCCCACGACTGCCACGCCTGGCGCGCGAGCATGGTCTCGACGACGAGCGCCGTCAGGCCGGGGTCGTCCGCCGCGTACTCGAGGAGTCGGGCGCCCGCGGCGTCGACGTCGGCGCGGCCCTGCTCGTACGGCCCGAGGAAGACCTCGTCACCCGTCGCGAGCCACCCCCGCAGCCCGGTCTCCTGGTTGAGCATGCCCTCCTGCATGAGGCGTGCCTCGCGCGTGAGGTTGGTCGACCGCACGACGGCGGGCTCGCTGACGACCAGCAGGTAGCCGGAGGTCACGAGGGCCATCGCGAGCATCGCGGCGAGCGCCGCGACGAGCGCGACGTGGCTGCGCCGCAGCTCCGTCACGATGCCCGTGGGGCCGGCGCCCCGCGCGGCGGGCCCGTCGGGGCGCAGACGTCTCACACCGACCTGATCGGCCACGGCACGGCGCGTTCAAGGGGTGCAGGGCCGTGGGCTGCTCCTTCGGCCGGTAGCCTGCGTCGGTGTGAGCGTGCTCGGAGACCTGAAGATCGTCGCCGTGCACCCCGGGTTCCGGCGGCTGTTCGCCGTGCGCCTCGTGTCCCAGACCGGCGACGGGATGTTCCAGGTCGGCCTGGCGACGCTCTTCTTCTTCGCGCCCGAGCGGATGACGACGGCGTCGGGCGTCGCGGCCGCCTTCGCGGTGCTCCTGCTGCCCTTCACGGTCGTCGGTCCGTGGGCGGGGGTCCTGCTCGACCGCTGGCGCCGGCGCCAGGTGCTGCTGGTCGGCAACGCGGTCCGGGTGGTCCTGACGCTCGTGCTCGCGGCCCTGCTGGCCGGCGTCGGCGTCGGACCCGCCGTGTACGTCCTCACGCTCGTGACGCTCTCGGTCAACCGGTTCCTGCTCTCGGCGCTCTCGGCCGGGCTGCCCCGCGTCGTGCCGCGCGAGCAGCTGCTCATGGCCAACTCGATCACGCCCACGCTGGGCGCGGCGGCCGCGGGCGTCGGCGGCGCCCTCGGACTGGTCGGCGGCATCGTCGCGCCGGCGGGACCCGCGCACGACGCCGTCGTGCTCGTCGGCGCCGCGGTGGTCTTCGCCGCCGCGTCGGCGCTCGCGCTGCGGCTCGGCCCGGACCAGCTCGGCCCGACCCGCCGCGCCGGTGCGGACGAGCTGCGCGCGAAGCTGCGCGAGGTCGCCGCCGGCCTCGGCGCGGGCGCGCGTCACCTCGTCGCGCGGCGCACCCCCGCGATGGCGCTCGGCGTCATGGCGGCGCACCGCTTCATCTACGGCGTGACGTTCATCGCGAGCATCCTCATCGCCCGGAACCTGCTCTCCGACCCCGCCGACAGCGCGGCCGGGCTCGCGACGTTCGGGCTCGTGCTCGGCGCGTCGGCCGTGGGCTTCGCGGGCGCCGTCATCCTGACGCCCCTCGCGCACCAGCGCCTCACCCCGGAGCAGTGGATCGTCGTCTGCCTCGGCATCGGCGCGGGCAGCCAGGTGCTGCTCGCCGTCACGGTGGAGCGGACCGCGGTGCTGGTCGGCGCCGTCCTGCTCGGCCTCGCCGCCCAGGGCACCAAGATCGCGGTCGACACCATCGTGCAGCGCGACACCGACGACGAGTTCCGCGGGCGCGCGTTCGCGCTCTACGACGTCTTCTACAACGCCGCCTTCGTGGGCGCCGCCGCCCTCGCGGCCGCCGTGCTGCCGGACACGGGCTGGTCCCGCCCCGCCTTCGCGGCCCTCGCGGTCGCCTACGTCGTCACGGCGGCCCTGCTGCGGCTGGGCGTCGCGCGGGCCGCCGCGGCGGCCGCCCGGCACGTCGGGTCGGACGCCGTCCCGCTCTAGGATCGGCCGCGTGAGCGAGCCGACGGGCCAGGCCGACGCCCTCGCCGACCTGGCGGCGCGCGCCGTCGTCGACGCCCTGGCGCTGCCGGAGGGGGCGCACGAGCAGGCGGCGGCCACCCTGCTCGTCGACCTCGACGCGGGCACGGTCGTGTTCGCGAACCTCCTCGCGACCCAGCTCGCCCCGGACGTCCGCCTCCCGGCCCCGCTGGCCGAGTGGGCCCGCGCCGCCGGGCTCCGGACCCAGGACGGCCTCGGGCTCGACGAGGGCCTGCGCACGCTCGCGACGATCGCGCGCGAGGCGCCGTCGCGCGGGATCCAGGTCAGCGCGGAGCGGGCCACCGGCGACTCCGCCCTGCGCGAGGCGCTCTGGGTCGTCGGCGTGCCGCTCGCCGGCGCGCCCGCCCCGCTCGCGCACCAGGCGCTGGTCGTCCTGCTGCCGCTGCGGTCGCGGACCGCGGCGGCCGCCATGCCGGACCTGGGCACCGACGTCCACGCCCGCGCTGCGGTCGCGAGCAGCGTGTCGTTCACGATCACGGACCCCACCCAGCCCGGCGACCCGATCGTGTGGGTGAACCCGGCGTTCGAGCGCGTCACCGGCTACCGGGCCGAGGACGTCATCGGCACCAACTGCCGCTTCCTGCAGGGCCCTGACACCGACCGCGAGGTCGTGGCCCGCATCCGCGCCGCGCTCGAGGCCCGCACCACGGTCGCGGACACGCTCCTCAACTACCGCGCCGACGGCACGCCGTTCTGGAACCAGGTGGTCATCAGTCCCGTCCTGGACGCCGACGGCCACGTGACGCACCACGTCGGCATCCAGGCCGACGTCACCGAGCGCGTGCAGGCGCTGCTCGCGCGCGAGGCGGCGCTCGACGAGGCCCGGGTCTCGAGCCGCCGCCTGCACCTGCTGGCGGAGGTGAGCCAGACCCTCGCGGAGCACCTCGACTACACCGACGCGGTCCGGGCGCTCGCCCAGGTCGCCGTCCCGCGGCTCGCGTCGTGGGGCTTCGTCGCCGTCGTGGACGAGCGCGGCAGGTTCGACGGCCTGCACATCGTCGCGGCGGACCCGGTCGACGCCATCGACGCCGCGGAGCTCGAGCGCGCCGACCTCGGCTGGCTCACGCGCTCACCGCGCATCGCGCACGCGCTGGCGAGCCCGGCCGGACACGTCCCGGTGGCCTCCCCCGTCGACGTGGCGTCCCTGGCCGCCCGCACGACGCCGCGCCAGCTCGCCCTGCTCCACCGCCTCGGGCTGGGCAGCGCGCTCGTGGTGCCGCTGCGGGCCCGTGACGGCGTGCTGGGTGTCCTGGTCCTGGTCGTCCGAGACCGGCACGACCTGCTGCAGGAGAACGTCATCACGGCCGCGCACCTCGGGCACCGCGCCGGCGTGGGCCTCGACAACGTGCGCCTGTACCAGCGCGAGCGCGAGGCCGCGGTGACGCTCCAGCGCAGCCTGCTCCCCGAGCTGCCCGAGATCCCCGGCCTCGACGTCGCCGCGGCCTACGTCCCGGCCCTCGACCGCGCCCAGGTCGGGGGCGACTGGTTCGACGTCCTGCCGCTGCCCGACGGCGCCGTCGGCCTGGCCGTGGGCGACGTCGTGGGGCACGACCTGCACGCCGCCGCGTCCATGGGCCAGCTGCGGTCGGTCCTGCGCTCCTACGCGTGGTCCGGCCAGGACGCGGGCACGGTCGTCGCGCGGCTCGACGAGCTGGTCCAGGGGCTCGGCATGGCCGACATCGCCACCTGCGTCTACCTGCGCCTCGAGGGCTCGACCCTGCGCTACACCCGCGCGGGTCACCCGCCGCCGTTCGTCCGCACGGCCGACGGCGTCGTGCGGGAGCTGGACGGCGCGCTGACCACCCCGGTCGGGGTCCCGGTGCCCGGCCGGCCCGTCGTGGAGGCCGCGGTGGACCTGCCCCCCGGCGCGGTGCTGGTCGTCTACACCGACGGCCTCCTCGAGCGCCGCAGCCGTCCGCTGCGGCGCGGGATCGCCGAGCTGCGCGCGACGCTCGAGGCGATGCCCGACGGGATGGACGCCCGCGGCATCTGCGACCACCTGGTCGCGACGCTCGCGGGCGGCGAGCACGAGGACGACGTCTGCGTCCTGGTGGTGCGGCGGGACGCCGAGCCGGACTGAGCCGCCGTCAGGCTCCCGGCCCGGCCCGTCCGCCCGGCCGTCCGCCCGGCCGCCCACCGGGCCGTCCACCGTCCGTGACGACCTCCCAGTCCGCGACGGGCCCGGGCACGACCACGAAGAGCGGGTGCGGCTCGGGAACCTCGACGTCGCGCCAGCGCGCGAGGACGTCGGGGCTCCGGGCGGCGAGCTTCGCGCGCAGGTGGTCCCACTCGTGCGCCAGCTGCCCCTGCGTCACGTCGAGGCGCAGGGCGGCGTCGGGCGGTCCGAGCACGCGCGTCCGGTCGTAGGAGTAGCCGCGCCGGGCCGCCTCGTCCGCGAGCGCGTGCAGGAAGGTCAGGATCGGTGCCCCGACGTCGAGCGGCGGCCCGCCCGGCGCGACGGGGCCGGGCTCGCCCACGCGGAAGCGCCGCAGCTGGGGGTGGTTGCGGTACCCGCGCGTGGTGCCGGTGAGCACCTTCTGCGCGAGCAGGGCCTCGCGCCAGCCGGCCGTGAGCCCCTGGCGGTCGAGGTAGCGCGGGTGGACCGACCAGAGCCTCATGGGCCCAGCCTCACCCCGGCGGCGCTCAGCCGCGCGCCGCCCACCACTCGCGCAGCGCCCGCTCGGCCTCGGCCGGGTCCTGGGGCCCGTGCTCCATGCGCAGGTCGAGCAGGAAGCGGTAGGCCTGCCCCACCTCGCGGCCGGGCGGGATGCCGAGGATCGCCATGATCTGCTCGCCGTCGAGGTCGGGCCGGATGGCGGCCAGCTCCTCGTGCTCGCGCAGCTCCGCGATGCGCCGCTCCAGGTCGTCGTAGGCGAAGGACAGCCGCTCGGCCTTGCGCCGGTTCCGCGTCGTGCAGTCCGAGCGCGTGAGCCGGTGCAGGCGCTCGAGCAGCGGCCCGGCGTCGGTGACGTAGCGGCGCACGGCCGAGTCCGTCCAGCCGCTCTCGCCGTAGCCGTGGAACCGCAGGTGCAGCTCCGTCAGGCGCGCCACGGCCTGCACCGTCTCCTTGTCGAAGCGCAGCGCCTTGAGCCGGCGCGCGGCCAGCTTGGCCCCCACCACCTCGTGGTGGTGGAAGCTCACCCCGCCGCCCGACTCGAAGCGGCGCGTCGCGGGCTTGCCGACGTCGTGCAGCAGGGCGGCGAGCCGCAGGACCAGGTCGGGACCGGGCACCGGACCCGTCGGGTGCTCGTGCGTGCCCGTCTCGAGGTCGATGGCCTGGGCCAGCACCGTGAGCGAGTGCTGGTAGACGTCCTTGTGCCGGTGGTGCTCGTCGATCTCCAGGCGCAGCGCCGGCAGCTCGGGCAGCACGTGGTCGGCCAGGCCGGTCTCGACCAGGACCTCGAGGCCCGGGCGCGGGTCCGGCGCGAGCATGATCTTGACGAGCTCGTCGCGCACCCGCTCCGCGGACACGATCGTGATCCGGTCGGACATGCGCTCCATCGCGGTGCGGACGTCCGGGGCGAGCGCGAACCCGAGCTGGGCCACGAACCGCGCGGCGCGCATCATGCGCAGCGGGTCGTCGTCGAACGACTGCTCGGCCGTCACCGGCGTGCGCAGCACCTGCTTCGCGAGGTCCGCGAGGCCGTCGAAGGGGTCGACGAACGTCAGGGACGGCAGCCGGACCGCCATCGCGTTGACGGTGAAGTCGCGCCGCGACAGGTCGCCCTCGAGCGTGTCGCCGAACGCCACGACCGGCTTGCGCGAGGTGCGGTCGTACTCGTCCGTGCGGTAGGTCGTGACCTCCACGACGACGTCGGCACCCCCGCCGCGCGCGAAGCGCCGGGCGCCGATGGTGCCGAACTCGCGTCCGATGTCCCAGTGCGCGTCGCCCCACGCGGCGAGGATGCGCTGCGTCTGGTCCGGGGTCGCGGAGGTCGCGAAGTCGAGGTCGCTGCTCACGCGGCCGAGGAAGGCGTCGCGCACGGGGCCGCCGACCAGGGCCAGCTCGTGGCCCTCTCGCGCGAAGGCCTCGCCGAGCTCCACCGCGGCGGGGGCCAGCTCGGCGATGACCGTCAGCGCGCGGCGCTGGAGCGCCGCGAGGGCGCCCGGGTCGGGCGTGGTGGCAGGCGCAGTGGCAGCGGGTCGCGAGGTCGGCGGGAGAGGAGTGGACACGGGACACCAGCGTGCCAGATGCGGCAGCGCCCGCCGCCGTCCGGTCCCGCCCCAGCCCTGGTCGTTACAGTGGCGCCATGTCGAGCGCCGTCCCTCACCCGCGGCCGGGCCCCGTGCCCGCACCGCCCGGGGGCCACGCGCTGCGCATCCAGGCCCCCGACCGCACGGCCGCCTCGCGGCGCCCGGTGCACACCCTGCCGGTCGTCGAGGAGACCTCCGCGGGCGGGCTCGTGGTGCGCCAGGACGCCGGGGCGCCGCACGCCGCCGTCATCGCGCGCCGCAACCGGGCCGGGCGGCTCGAGTGGTGCCTGCCGAAGGGGCACCTCGAGGGCACGGAGACCCCGGCCGAGGCGGCCGTGCGGGAGATCGCGGAGGAGACGGGCATCCGCGGCGAGGTCGTGCGAGCGCTCGGCACCATCGACTACTGGTTCACGGGTGACGACCGCCGCGTGCACAAGGTCGTCCACCACTTCCTCCTGCACGCGCGCGGCGGCGTCCTGAGCGTCGACGGCGACCCCGACCAGGAGGCCGAGGAGGTCGCCTGGGTGGCGCTGACCGCGCTGCCCGAGCGGCTCGCGTACCCGAACGAGCGCCGGCTGGCCCAGGCCGCCACCCAGCTCCTCGCCGGCGAGGCCGGGTGAGCCCAGGGATGAGGGCGCGGTCGGTCGTCCGGCGCGCGGCCGTGGGCTCCGCGCTGCTCGCGGCGCTGCTGGGCGCGCCGGCCGTCGCCGCCGCCCAGCCGGCCGGCGGTGCTCCCGCCGGTCCGGCCACGACCGCGTCCGAGCGCGAGGACCTGCCGCTGAGCATCGAGCTGGACGCGGTGACGGGCATCCTCGAGCCCGGCCAGGACCTCGTCGTCTCGGGGACGATCCGCAACACCGGAGACGCGACTCTCGAGATCCCGCGCGTCGTGGTGCACCTCGAGCGGTCGGCGTTCGCCTCGCGCACCGAGCTCGACGAGTGGCGCGAGGCCGACACGACCGAGCCGTCGGGCCGCGGCGTGCTCACCGTGGACCTCACCGAGGCCGTGCCCCCCGGCGCCGCCCTGCCCTTCACCGTCACCGTGCCCGCCGCGTCCGTCGGCCTGCGCACCAGCGCCTCCTGGGGACCGCGCGGGCTCGCCGTGGAGGTCGTCGACCGCCAGGACGACGTCCGCCGCCGGCAGGGCCTGGCCCGCACGTTCACGATCTGGTTCCCCGAGCAGGACGTCACCCCGACGAGCGTCTCCCTCGCCGTCCCCGTCGTGGGACCGGCCGCCGGCAGCGAGCCGGGCACCGACACGCTGCTCACCGCCCTCACCCGCCCGGGTGGCCGGCTCACGACGCTGCTGAACGCCACCGCGGACCGGCCGGAGATCACCTGGCTCCTCGACCCGTGGCTGGTCCAGCGTGCGGCCGGTGGCGCCGCCCCCGCGGGTCCCGCCTGGGCCGAGCGGCTGCTCGGTGCGGCCGCGGACCACGAGGTGGCCCTGCTGCCGTTCGCCGACGTGGACCCGTCCGCGATCGCCCACTCCGGCTCGACCAGCCTCTGGGACGCCGCGGTCGCCCGCTCCGCGCTGACCGCGCAGGAGGTTGGCGTCCCGGACCCGGGGCTGAACCGCCTCGTCCTGCCGGCCAACCCGACACCCGACGCCGAGACGGCCGCCCTCGCGGGGACGGGCGGGCTCATGGTCGTCGCACCCGGTGCGCTGTCGCCCGCGGCCGAGACGAGCTACACGCCGTCGGCCCGCAGCACTGTCGAGACCGCCGCCGGTGAGGTCACCGTGCTCGTGCCCGACGAGCGGCTCTCGGCCGCCCTCGAGACCGGCACCGTGCAGGAGCGCCTCGACGACGAGACACGGCCCGACCAGCTGACGCCCACGACGGCGGCCCAGGACCTGCTCGCCGAGCTCGCGGTGCTGACCCGCGAGCGACCCAACGACGCGAGGCACGTGCTGATCTCGGCGTCGCGGCACTGGGACCCGGACCCCGCGCTCGTCGGCGCCCAGCTCGAGGCGCTCGAGGCGGCCCCCTGGGTGCGCACCGCACCGATCGCGGAGCTCGCGACCGTGGAGCCCGTCGACCGCGGCCGGCTCCCGGAGCGGGAGGTGGCCACGGCGGAGATCTCCCCGGCGCTGATCTCGACCCTCGAGCAGACGCTCGACCAGCGCGTCGCGCTCGCGTCGGTCGCCGAGCGCCCGGCGGCGCTGGTCGGTGACCTGGAGCTCGAGCGCCTCACGCCGTTGTCGGTGGCCTGGCGCGACGACCCCGACGGGCGGGACCAGGTGGTCGCGGCCGCGGTGGCACGTACGGACGCCCTGCGCGACGCCGTCACCGTGCGCCCCGGCAGCGACGTCTTCCTCGTCTCGACGACCGGCGAGCTGCCCGTCGTCGTGGAGAACACGCTCGACCAGCCCGTGACGGTCGTCGTCGCCCTGCGGCCCAGCGACCCCCGGCTCGTCGCCGACGAGGCCGTGACCGTCACGGTCCCGGGCGAGGGCCAGCGGGAGGTGCTGCTGCCGGTGCACGCCGTGCAGAGCGCCGACGTCCCCGTCACCGTCGAGCTGCGCACCGGGGACGGCGTCGTGCTGGACGACCGCACCGTCCTCACGGTCCGGGTGCGCGCCGAGTGGGAGGGGATCGGTGCCGCGGTGCTCGGCGGGCTCCTGGCCCTCGGCCTGGTCCTGGGCATCGTCCGCACCATCCGGCGCGGCCGGACCGCCGCCCGCGCGGCCCCGGTGGTGGCCGGGCCCGACGCCCTCTCGCCGGAGGAGGAGTCCGACGAGCTCGAGCCCAGCGGGACGCCGGGGCGGGCGGCACCGTGAGCAGCATCGGCCGCAGCACGGCCATCATGGCGGCGGGCACGGCCACCTCACGCGTGCTCGGCGTCGTCCGTGCGGCGGTCCTCGTGGCGGCGATCGGCCTCAACGCCCCCGCGGCCAACGCGTTCGCCGCGGCGAACTGGCTGCCGAACATGCTCTACATGCTCGTGGCGGGCGGGGTGCTCAACGCGGTGCTCGTGCCGCAGATCGTGCGCGCCTACCGCGAGCGCGACGGGCAGCAGTACGTCGACCGACTGCTGACGATCTCGATCTCGCTGCTGCTCGCCCTCACCGTCGTGATCACGGTCGCCGCACCGCTCGTGGTGCGCCTGGTGGTCAGCGACAAGGACCCCGAGTTCGTCGCGCTCACCACGACCTTCGCGGTGTGGTGCCTCCCGCAGGTCTTCTTCTACGGCCTCTACACGCTCCTCGGGCAGGTCCTCAACGCACGGGAGAGCTTCGGCCCCTACATGTGGGCGCCGGTCGTCAACAACGTCGTGGCCATCGGATCGCTCGGCGTGTTCATCGCCGCGTTCGGCAGGTACCAGGAGGGCGGTGGGTTCGACGACCCCACCACCTGGGACGCCGGCCACGTCGCGCTCCTGGCCGGCGGCGCGACGCTGGGCGTGGTCGTGCAGGCGCTCGTCCTCCTGGTGCCCCTGCGCCGCATCGGGTTCCGCTTCCGGCCGCGGTTCGACTGGCGCAACGCCGGCCTGGGCAGCGCCGGCCGGGTCGCCGGGTGGACCTTCGCCGCGCTCGTCGTCGGCCAGCTCGGCATCCTCGCCGTGATGCGCGTGACCTCGTCCGCGGCCCAGGAGTTCGAGGCGGACGTGGCGGGCAACAACGCCTACTCGCTCGCCTTCACCGTCTTCATGCTGCCCCACTCGCTCGTGACGGTCTCGCTCCTCACGGCGTTCTTCACCCGCCTGTCCGGCCACGCCGCGGCCGACGACCGCCGGGCGGTGCGCGAGGACTTCTCCAGCGGGCTGCGCACCATCGGCGTCTTCACGGTCATCGCGACGGCGGTCCTGGCCGTGCTCGCCCTGCCGCTGGTCCGCGTCGTGTTCCCCTCCGCGTCGCCGGGCGAGCTCGGCGCCCTCGCCCCCGTGGTGGTCGCGCTGCTCTTCGGTCTGTCCGCGCTGGGCGCGTGGTCCCTGTGCCAGCGCGTGTACTACGCGTTCGAGGACGCGCGGAGCCTCTTCTGGGTGCAGGTGGCGATGGCAGGGGTCGTCGCCGGCGGGACGATGCTCGGCGCGGCCGTGCTGCCCGCGCGGTGGTGGACCGTCACGGCCGGCGCCTCGATCGCGGCGTCCTACGTGCTGGGAGCCGTGTGGGGCGGCGTCCTCGTCCGGCGGCGGGTGGGCGGCACCGGGCGGCGCGCCGCGTCGATGCACGCCCGCGCCGTCCTCAGCGCCGGCGTGGCGACCGCCGTCGGCTGGCCGCTGAGCCTCCTGTTCGGCGACCTGGGCCGGCTCGGGTTCCTCCAGGCCGCAGGACTGTGCGTCCTGGTCGGCTCCGTCATGCTCGCGATCTACCTCGGCGGCCTGCGCCTGCTCGGCGTGGACGACGTCGCCCGCCTGGCGGCCCCGCTGATGGCACGCCTGGGCCGTAGCATGGGCGGGCGGGCCGGCCGGGACGGCACTCGCCAGGACCGCACGGACGGACGAGGGGATGGTCGGGTGGACGTCGTCGTGGAGCAGGGCACCCTGCTCGCCGGCAGGTACCGCCTCGAGCGGTCCGCAGCCACCGACCTGCCCGACGTCGAGGCGTGGGACGCCCACGACCAGATCCTCGACCGCCCGGTGCGCGCGCTCGTGCTCCGCGCCGGACGCGTCGCCCAGGCGCAGGACGCCGCGCGCCGCGCCGCCCTCGTGACCGACCCGCGCCTGCTGCGCGTCCTGGACGTCGGCGACCACGAGGGCCTGGCCTACACCGTCACCGAGCCGCTCACGGGCCGCACGCTCGCCGACGCCGTCGCGTCCGGCCCGCTCCCGGCGGACCAGGCGCGGGCGATCGTCGGCGAGGCGGCCGTCGCGCTCGAGGTCGCCCGACGCCGCGGCCTCCACCACCTCGCGCTGCGCCCGTCGGCCGTGCGCATCACGCCCGCGGGCGGCGTCGTCGTCACCGGCCTGGGCATCGACGGTGAGATCCTCGGCGGCGGCCCCGGCGACGCACGGTCGACCACCCGCGCGGACACCGTCGGCCTCGTCGCGCTGCTGTACCTCGCGCTGACGGGGCGGTGGCCGCACCGCGAGGCCATGCCCGACGCCGGCATCGCCGCGCCGCCCGACGAGGACGGCACGCCCGTCCCGCCCGTCGCGCTCGCGCCCGACGTCCCGAACGACCTCGACACGCTGTGCGCGGTCACCCTCGGTCCGCACGACGACGGCCCGCACAGTCCGGCCGAGCTGGTCCGCGAGCTCGAGCCGTGGGGCGCCGTCACCGCCGTCCCGGCGGACACCCCCGCCACGACGCCCGCGGCGCCGGCGGTCGTCCCGCCGCGCGCGGCCGCGGCGCGCGTCCAGCGCCAGTCGGTGCGCAGCACGCTGGACGGCCCGCAGCCCGCCACGGAGCGACCCGGGACGACGCCGCCGCCCGCGATCCCGCCGGCCTTCCGCCGCACCGACCCGCGGGTGGCCGCCGGAGCCGCCGCGGCCGCGTTCGGTGCCGCCCAGGCCGCGCGGGCCGGGACGGACGCCCCCGACCAGGCCGAGGCCGGTGCGGACGCAGCGGCGGCCACGCAGGCCATGCCGACCGGAGCCGCGCCGACGCAGGTCATGGGCCCGGCCACGGTGCAGCGCCGTCCCGTCCGGCCCCCGGCGTCGAGCGACCGCCCCTCGCCCTCGACCGACCACGGGCCCGCGCCCGACCCGGAGCGTGCGCCCGACCGCGAGCACCACCGCGGGCACGAGTCCTTCGAGCACCTCATCGGCACCCCCGTCGAGGTGCTCGTGCGCAAGCGCTTCGACCCCACACCCATCGTGCTCGCCCTGGTCGGCATCGCCGTCGTCATCGGCCTGGTGTGGGCGTGGAACGCGCTGACCGACCCGCCCCCGCCGATCGGCGGCAGCGACGGCTTCGGCGACGTCGTCGACTCCGCCGCACCCGAGGAGCCCGAGGCCGACGCCCCGGCCGAGGGCGAGGGCGAGGGCGAGGGCGAGGCGCCCGGGGACGCGGCGACGGCCGTGCCGCCCACCATCGCGTCCGGCGAGATGCTCGACCCGCCGCCCGGTGGCGACAACAACGAGCACCCCGAGGCCGTCGCGCTCGCCTACGACGGCGACCCCGCCACCCACTGGTACACGCGGACGTACAAGTCGCCGACCTACGGCATGAAGCCCGGCGTCGGCTACGCGGTCACGCTGGCCGAGCCGGCCACGGTCACCACCGTCACGCTCGTGGTCAACGGCACGGGCGGCAACGTCGAGATCCGCGCGACGGACCCGGCGACGCCGACCGAGGGTGAGGTGCTCGCGTCCGGCCCGATGTCCGCCGAGACGGTGCTGACGCTGAGCAGCCCCACCGAGACCCAGCACCTGGTGCTGTGGTTCACCGAGCTCCCGCAGACCGCCGACGGCAGCAACCGCGTGGAGCTCGCGGAGATCCGCCTCTCCTGACCGGGCCGTGCCGGCACCGGTCGGCGCCGGCACGGAACATCCGGCCTCTAGGATCGGTTGACGCGATCGAACCACCCACCGGACGAAGGACGCCGCACGTGACCGACACCCTCCGGGACCTTGTGATCATCGGGTCCGGCCCCGCCGGCTACACCGCCGCCGTGTACGCCGCGCGCGCCGGCCTGGCACCCGTCGTCGTCGCGGGCTCCGTGACCGCGGGCGGCGCCCTGATGAACACCACCGAGGTGGAGAACTTCCCGGGCTTCGTCGACGGCGTCATGGGTCCGGACCTCATGGAGAACATGCGCAAGCAGGCGGAGCGCTTCGGCGCGGACGTCCGCTACGACGACGTCGTGCGCGCCGACCTGGTCGGCCCCGTCAAGACCGTGGTCACCGGGAACGGCGACACCTTCCGGGCGCGCGCCGTGATCCTCGCGACGGGCTCCGCCTACCGCGAGCTCGGGCTGCCGGACGAGAAGCGCCTCTCGGGCCACGGCGTCTCGTGGTGCGCGACGTGCGACGGGTTCTTCTTCCGCGACCAGGACGTCGTCGTGGTGGGCGGCGGGGACTCCGCCGTCGAGGAGGCGACGTTCCTCACGCGCTTCGCGAGGACGGTCACCATGGTGCACCGCCGCGACGAGCTGCGCGCCTCGAAGATCATGGCGGACCGCGCGACGTCCGACCCCAAGATCCGGTTCGCCTGGAACAGCGAGGTCGTCGCGATCCACGGCCAGGACAAGGTCTCGGGCGTCACCCTGCGTGACACGGTGACCGGCGCCGAGCGTGAGCTGGCGGCGACCGGCCTGTTCGTCGCCATCGGGCACGTCCCGCGCAACGAGCTGCTCGTCGGCCAGGTCGACCTCGACGACGAGGGCTACGTCCTCGTCGGGCCCGAGGCCGCCGGTGCCGGCGCGCGTGGGACCGCCACCAACGTCGAGGGCGTGTTCGCGTGCGGCGACCTCGTCGACCACGTGTACCGCCAGGCCATCACGGCCGCCGGCACGGGCTGCGCCGCCGCGCTCGACGCCCAGCACTACCTGGCGGAGCTCGTGCACGCCGCCGAGCCCCCCGCCCCCGCCGCCCTGCCCCAGAAGATCGAGGAGACCCTGTGAGCACCGTCCCCGTCACCGACGCCACCTTCAAGACCGAGGTCCTCGAGTCCGAGATCCCCGTGGTCCTGGACTTCTGGGCGCCGTGGTGCGGCCCGTGCCGCCAGGTCGCCCCGATCCTCGAGGAGCTGTCCGAGACCTACGCGGGCCGCGTCAAGATCGCGAAGATCAACTCGGATGAGAACCCGCAGGTCACGGCGGCCTACGGCATCACGTCCATCCCGACGCTGAACATCTACACGGGCGGCGAGCTCGTCAAGCAGGTCGTCGGCGCGCGTCCCAAGCCGGCGCTCGTCACCGAGATCGAGTCGGTCCTGGCGGGCGCCTCGCGCTGACGCCGTCTGCTCCACCCGACCGAAGGCCCCGCGGCGAACCGCGGGGCCTTCGGCGTGCACGGGGGCGGCGCGGAGGCCAGCCGGTCCGGCGGTGGGCCACCGGTGTCCCGCCGGCCGGTCGGCGCGCGTCTCACCTGTCCGCCGCGTGGCAGACTTCGGGACATGACTCCCGAGCACGGCGAGCCGACGGGGCGGGTGACTCCCGCGACCGGCGGAGCCGCTCCCCGCGTCCAGCCCGCCACCGGGACCCGCCTCGACCCCTGGATCGAGGCCTACGCCGACCGCACCCACGGCATGCGCGCCTCGGAGATCCGCGCGCTCTTCGCCGTCGCGAACCGCCCCGAGGTGGTCTCGCTCGCCGGCGGGATGCCCAACATCGACGGGCTTCCCCTCGAGGCGCTCGCCGAGTCGAGCTACCAGCTGCTCCTCAAGCGCGGAACGACGGCGCTGCAGTACGGCTCCGGACAGGGCGACGAGACGCTGCGGGAGCAGATCCTCGAGGTGATGCGCCTGCAGGGCATCCAGGCGCACCCGGACGACGTCGTGGTCACCACGGGATCACAACAGGCGCTCGACCTTGTCGTCAGGCTCTTCATCAACCCCGGCGACGTCGTGGTCGCCGAGGCGCCGAGCTACGTGGGCGCCCTCGGGGTCTTCCGCTCCTACCAGGCGGACGTGGTGCACGTGCCGCTGGACGAGCACGGGCTGATCCCCGAGGCGCTCGAGGAGACGCTCGCCCGCCTCAAGCGCGAAGGGCGCAGCGTCAAGCTGCTCTACACGGTCCCGAACTTCCACAACCCGGCCGGCGTCACCCTCGCCCAGGAGCGCCGACCGCGCGTCCTCGAGATCGCGGCCCGCTACGGGGTCCTCGTCCTGGAGGACGACCCCTACGGTCTGCTGGGCTTCGACGGCGACCCCCTGCCCGCCATGCGCTCCATGGACGACGTGGGCGTCGTGTACCTGGGCTCGTTCTCGAAGACCTTCGCGCCCGGCTACCGCGTCGGGTGGGCGGTGGCCCCGCACTACATCCGCGAGAAGCTCGTGCTCGCGAGCGAGTCCTCGATCCTGTGCCCCTCGAACGCGTCGCAGCTCGCGATCTCGACCTACCTCGCGCACCACGACTGGCGGCACCAGATCAAGCTGTACCGCGAGATGTACCGCCAGCGGCGCGACGCGATGATCGAGGCTCTCGAGGAGCACATCCCCGAGGCGAGCTGGACGGTCCCCGACGGCGGCTTCTACACCTGGGTCAAGCTGCCCGAGGGCCTCGACGCCCAGGCGATGCTCCCCCGCGCGGTGACGGCGCTCGTCGCGTACGTGTCCGGCACGGCCTTCTACGCCGACGGTCAGGGCTCGGACCACATGCGGCTGTCGTTCTGCTACCCCACCCCCGAGCGCATCCGCGAGGGCGTCCGGCGGCTCGCCGGGGTCGTCGAGGCCGAGAGCGAGCTGCTCAGGCTCTTCGGCACCGGCCCGCACCGCGCCGGCGGCGCCGTGGAGAGCGCGTCGCCCGACACCCGCTGACACGTCGCGTCAGGGCGCCAGCCCGCGTCAGCGCAGCAGACCCGGGTCCTGCGGCGAGAGGGTCTCGAGGATCCGGTTGAGGTCCTGTACCGACGCGAACTCGACCGTCATCCGGCCCTTGTTCCGGCCGAGCTGGATCTTCACGCGCGTCTCGAAGCGGTCGGACAACCTCGTGGCCAGGTCGTCCAGCGCCGCGTTGTGGACGCCGGCCCGCGGGCGCCGCACGGGCACGCGCTTCTCGGCGTCACCCCCCAGCGCGACGATCTCCTCCGTGGCCCGCACGGAGAGGCCCTCGGCCACGATCCGCTGCGCCAGGCGCTCCATGGCGGCGCCGTCCGCGAGCCCCAGCAGGGCGCGGGCGTGCCCGGCGGAGAGCACCCCGGCGGCGACACGCCGCTGCACGAGCGGCGGGAGCCGCAGCAGGCGCAGGGTGTTGGAGATCTGCGGGCGTGAGCGGTGGATCCGCCGCGCGAGCTCCTCGTGGGTGCACCCGAAGTCGTCGAGCAGCTGCTGGTAGGCGGCGGCCTCCTCGAGCGCGTTGAGCTGGCTGCGGTGGAGGTTCTCCAGGAGCGCGTCGCGGAGCAGGTCGGTGTCGTCGGTCTCCCGGATGATCGCGGGGATCCGCTCGAGGCCCGCCTCCTGGGTGGCCCGCCACCGCCGCTCGCCCATGATGAGCTCGTAGCGAGGCGCGCCGTCCTCGCCCACGACGGGCCGCACGACGACGGGCTGGAGCACGCCGACCTCGCGGATCGACCCGACCAGCTCGGCGAGGGCCTCCTCGTCGAACACCGACCGGGGCTGGCGCGGGTTCGGAGCGATGGACCCGACCGGCAGCTCGGCGAAGTGGGCGCCCGGCACCGGGACCAGGTCGTCCGTGGTTCCACGTGAAACATCGGCAGCGGGACGGTCCGCTTCCGCCGTCGTGGCCGCGGTTTCACGGGAAACGTCGACGTCCGTAGCGCCGTCGTGCACCGATTCACGTGAAACATCGGCGCGCTCCCCCGGGCGCGGCGACAGGACGTCACCGTGCGGTGCCGGGACTTCCGAGGCCGCTGCACGGGGCCGCTGCGCGTGGTCGTCGACGAGGTCGACCGGCGACGGCGGGACGGTGGCGGCGGCCGCACCGCCGGTGTTCCCGGCGGCAACGACGTCGGTGCTCACGGGGACAGTGTCCGAGACGACGGCCGCAGCGGGTGCCCCGGGAAAGAAGACGTCCACCGGGCGGGCGTCGCCGCTCGGTGCGCTCGGGATCAGGGCTCCGAGGCCACGGCCCAGCCCACGACGCTTCTCAGCCATCAGTTCTCCTCGAGGTAGGTCGTCGCAGCGGGGTTCTCTGCGGGAACGGGCACGCGCGGTGCGCCACGCTCGGCCAGCTCGCGCGCGGCGGCGAGGTAGGAGAGCGCGCCGGTCGAACCGGGGTCGTACGTCATGACGGTCTGGCCGTGGCTCGGTGCCTCCGAGATGCGGACCGTCCTGGGCACCGTCGTCCGCAGCGTCTGCGCCGGGAAGTGCTCCCGCACCTCGGCCGCGACCTGCTGGGCGAGATTGGTCCGGGCGTCGTACATCGTCAGAAGGATCGTCGACACGTGCAGCGCAGGGTTGAGGTGGTTCTTGATGAGCTGGACGTTCTTGAGGAGCTGGCTGAGGCCCTCGAGCGCGTAGTACTCGCACTGGATGGGGATCAGCACCTCGCGCGCGGCGACGAAGGCGTTCACCGTCAGCAGGCCCAGACTCGGCGGGCAGTCGATGAACACGTAGTCCAGGCGGTCCGCGCCGGTCTCGCTCCGGTGCCGGAGGTACACGTCGATCGCGTTCCGGAGCCGGGTCTCCCGGGCGACCAGCGAGACGAGCTCGATCTCGGCCCCGGACAGGTCGATCGTCGCGGGAGCGCACAGGAGGCGTGGGATCCGCGAGGACTGCTGGACCACGGCGGCCAGGTCCTCGTCCTCGACGAGCACCTCGTACGTCGACGGCGTGCCGGCGCGGTGGTCGACCCCGAGGGCGGTCGACGCGTTGCCCTGGGGGTCGTTGTCGATGACGAGCACGTACGCCCCGGCCTGCGCCAGGGCCGCGGCGAGGTTCACCGTGGTGGTCGTCTTGCCGACGCCACCCTTCTGGTTCGCCACGGTGAGGACCCGGGTCGTCGTCGGGCGCTCGAACCGGCGTCCGGACAGGTCGATCCGCCGGCGGGCGTCGACGGCGAGCTGCGCCGCGAGTGGCGTCGACTCGTCGCCGTCCGGGATCGACTGCATGAGCGCTGCTCGGCGCTCGTCGTCCGCCGTGAGCGCCCCCAGGGCGTCAGCCGGTGGCAGGTCCTGCTCGTGCACCCGATCTCCCGTCGTCGTCGGTCCATCCTGCCATCTGGCACCGACAGTCCTCGCCACCGGCGCGGCCTGTTCCACGTGAAACAGACCACCCGCGCGAGCGCGTGCTCCGGCGGGCCTGCAACAGCGTGTGGCGGCGGGGCGCTGTGCGTGGTCGTGACCGCGCACGGGGGTCTCCGCCCCGTCTCGCGGGCGGCGGCAATGCTCGGTTCCACGTGAAACGCCGCGGCGCGGTACAGCCTCCGCACTCGAGCTCGCTAGGCGCGACCTGTTCCGCGTGGAACGACGATCAGTCGAGTGCCGCGGCCACGAGCTCAGGCCGGCTGCGCATGGACGAGCCCACCGCGTGGGTGGCGCCCTGTCCACCAGTGAGGCCGAAGGCGGCCCTGTTTCACGTGGAACATCGCAGAATCACTCCGCGCGGCTCCCACCCACGTCAGCCCGGTGTCAGGACCGGCCCCGGCCCCGTCGCTTCGGGGCCGGCACCGGTACGGTCGCCCGCACCACACGCACGACCCGCGTCACCTCCCCGCCCGGCGACACGTCGACCACCAATCGCTCGCCACCCCCGAGCGCGTCGATGACGGCGCCGGCGGCGGCCAGCTCCTCGACCGCGTGCTCGCCCTTCATCGCCAGCAGCACGCCACCGGGACGCAGCAGCGGCAGGGTCCACCGGGCCAGCCTGTCCATGGGCGCCACGGCGCGCGCCGTCACCGCGTCCGCGGAGATGACGCCGTGCTGCTCCTCGGCCCGGCCCCGGACGACCTCCACGTTGGACAGGCCGAGCGAGTCGCGCACCTCGCTGAGCCACGTGGTCCGACGCAGCATGGGCTCGAGCAGCACCACCCGAAGGTCCGGCCGGAGCGCCGCCAGGACGATCCCGGGCAGACCGGCGCCGGACCCGACGTCGACCAGCGTCCCGGTCGCGGGAAGCAACGGCGCGACCGCGGCGGAGTTGAGGAGGTGGCGCCGCCACAGCCGGGCCACCTCACGCGGGCCGATGAGCCCGCGGCGCACGCCTTCCGCCGCGAGCAGGTCGTGGAACGCCTCGACCGTCGGGCGCCCGGCACCGAGGACCTCGTCCAGCAACGCCGACGAGGGCGCCGGGTCCAGCTCAGCCGGTCCGGCGTCCCCAGCCGACGCGCCGACGCCGCCAGGTTCGGCGTCGGGCCCCGTTTCACGTGGAACCACGTCAGGCAGGCCGCACCACGACGTACCGCGACGGCTCCACGCCCTCGCTGTCGGACGCCAGGCCGGCTTCCGCGACGACGTCGTGGACGACCTTGCGCTCGAACGGGTTCATCGGCTCGAGCGCGACCGGCTGTCCCGCGGCCGCGACCTCGGCGATCGCCGCCCGGGCGACCTCCGCGAGCTCGGCCCGGCGGCCGGCACGGAAGCCGGCGACATCGAGCATGAGCCGGCTCCGCTCGCCCGTCTTGGTCTGTACCGCGAGGCGGGTCAGCTCCTGGAGCGCGTCGAGCACCTCGCCGTCGGCACCCACGAGCGCACGCAGGGCGCGCTCCGTCCCCGGCTCGGCCACGATCTCGACGGCGGCGCGTCCGTGGTCCACGTCGATGTCGATGTCGCCGTCGAGGTCGGCGATGTCGAGGAGCTCCTCGAGGTAGTCGGCCGCGATCTCGCCCTCCTCCTCCAGGCGCCGGACGTCGTCCGGGCCGTCGGAGGTCTCCGGAGCGGCAGTGCTGTCGGTCATGGCGTCTCCTGGTGCACGGGGATGGATCGGGCGGCCGCGGTCGGCCGGCCCGTCGAGATCACTTCTTCGGGGTCCGCGGCTTGCGCGGCGTGCTCGAGCCCGCGCCGTCCGCCCCCGTCGCGCCACCAGGACGCGGCTTCTTGGGCGCGGCCGAGGTCCCGGTGCCGCCCGCGGCAGCGGGCTTCGTCGTGCCACCGGTCGCTCCCGCCGGGCGGGGCTTCGTCGTGCCACCGGTCGCTCCCGCCGGGCGGGGCTTCGTCGCCCCACCCGCGCTGGTGGCCGGTCGCTTCTTCGCCGCGGGTGTGGTCGGCGCAGGGGCGTCGTCCTGGACCTCCAACATACCCCCGGGGGTATCCTGGACATCGTCCTGAGGAGCGTCCGAGGTACCCGCCGGGATTGTCGGCGCACCCGCGACCGGCTTGGCGCGAGCCTTGCGCTTCGGCTGCGGACGCTGCCCGCGCGGCTTCTCCTCCACCTCCGCCTTCGGCTCCTCCAGCACGATGCCCTTGGCGGCCGCCTTGCGCGCCCGGCGCTCCTTGAGCAGGCGGTCCGCCTCGGACCCGGGCGTCGGGTTCCGCCGGATCACGTAGAACTGCTGGCCCATCGACCACACGTTCGTGGTGGTCCAGTAGATGAGGACACCGATCGGGAAGTTGACACCCGAGACGGCGAAGACGACGGGCAGCAGGTAGAGCAGCATCTTCTGCTGCTGCGCCATCGGGCCCTGGAGCGCCGAGGCCGGCATGTTCTTCTGCGTGAGCTGACGCTGCGTGAAGAAGGTCGTCGCCGACATCGCGACGATCAGCAGGACCGTCACGATCTTGACAGAGACGTCGTCCGAGCCGAGGAACGTCTCGGAGATCTTGGCGCCGAAGAGCGTCGCGTTGTTCGCCTCGGCCGCGAGCTCCTGCGTCAGCGGGCCGATGGAGTCCCGGCCGTCGCCGTAGGTCCCGGCCTCGAGGGCAGGCAGGGAGTACAGCACCCGGAACAGGGCGAAGAAGATCGGTGACTGCGCGAGGATCGGCAGGCAGGACGCGAACGGGTTCGTGCCGTGCTTGCGGTAGAGCTCCATCGTCTCCCGGCTCATCGCCTCACGCGACGCGGGGTCCGTCTTGCCCTTGTACTTCTTCTGGATCGCCTGCATCTCCGGCGCCAGGGCCTGCATGCCGCGCGAGGCCTTGATCTGTCGCACGAAGAGCGGGATCAGCAGGATCCGGATGACGATGACGAGGCCCACGATCGACAGCGCCCAGGCGGCACCGGACGCGGGGTCCAGGCCGGCGGCCGTGAGGAGCGAGTGGAACTGGACCATGATCCACGCGACCGCGACCTTCAGCGGCCACAGGATGTTGTCGGGGAACGGCATCAGGCAGAGCTCCTCGCTCGGTGATCACACGCGTGCTCGTCGGCACAGGTCTGGGGGACCCGCGCGGGCGGGACGTCGTCGACGCCACCCGGGGTCCAGGGGTGGCAGCGGGCGAGGCGCCGCACCGCCAGCCACGTCCCGCGCACCGCACCGTGGCGCTGCACGGCCAGCAGCGCATACGACGAGCACGAGGGGTAGTAGCGGCACGTCGGGCCGCTCAGGGGTGAGATCACGAGCTGGTAGGCCCGCAGGAGGCCCACCAGCACCATCCGGGGCAGCTGTCGCAGCGCCTCGAGCTGGCCGGCGCCCGTGTGCGAGCTCATGGCCGGACCGCGGCGGAGGCGGCCCGCCGGGCCGCTGTGCTCAACGCCGAGGTGAACTCGTCGGCCAGGGTCGCGTAGGTCGCGCCGGCGGCCGGCGGGAGGACGCGCACGACGACGTCGGCCCCGTCGGGCAAGGACCCGCGCTGCTCGACCACCACGCCTCGCAATCTGCGTCGAACGGTGTTGCGCACGACCGCACCTCCGACGGTACGCGGGACCACGAAGCCCACGCGCGCGCCCTCACGGTCACCGGACAGCCGGCAGTGGACGACGAGCGTCGTCCTGCCGGCTCGTGCACCGCGGCGGATCGTCAGCGCGAAGTCCTCGGACCGACGCATCCGCAGCGGAGCGGGAAGCACCCCGCTGTCAGGCGGAGAGCTCCGCGCGCCCCTTGCGCCGACGGGCGGCGAGGATCGCGCGGCCGGCACGGGTGCGCATGCGCAGCCGGAAGCCGTGGGTCTTGGCCCGACGCCGGTTGTTCGGCTGGAAGGTGCGCTTCGACACGTCAGTACTCCACAAGGTTGGATCAAGGTCACCGCCGGGACGGCGGACGGTCGTCTGCTTCCTCGGACTGCGACACGCGGGGTCAGGACCCCGCGGCTCGAGAGCACCCCAACTGCTGGGGGCACGCGGGCACGCTGGCAGGAGCCGAGAGAAACGGCTGTGCCACGGTACGTGGCGGATCCCGGCCGGTCAAACAGGAGCACGGCTCTCGACGCCGGGCACGCAATCCGTCA